>JAFTON010000088.1 GCA_017463765.1 Clostridia bacterium
CATTCACTGCATTGTCAATATCCTCCTGCGTGAAGAAAGCACCTCCCTTCAAGCCGAATACAATAGCGATGCAAAGCAAAAGCGTCGCAAGGGTAATCAATAATGCTTTTTTCATATGTTCCTCCTATTTAAACGGTATTTATTTTTGTAATATTATTCAGGGATTGTAGGTTGTCCAAGTGCCCGTATACTCACCCTCGCCGTCGGTATTGCCGTCGAGGACAAACATATTGCAGCCCTCCGGCACATCCATTTTTGCGATTTTTTCTCCAAACATAAGCTCGATGAATTCAACCTTTGCCGTACCGTCGGGAATCTCGGTAATAGTATATACTCCATCGGCAAGCGTTCCACTTACCAAATCTAAAAAAACTCCGTCGGAATCATAGAAGAATATATTAATGCCTGATGTCCAAGTATAGCTTGAAGATACGGCACTTACATCAATATAAAGAATATTGCCTTTACCGTCTATAGATTTAGGCATAACCGACAGAGTGCCGTCATCGTTCTCCAGAACCTTGTGCGTTTCGGTATTTACGTAGGTGGTGGGATCATAGGTAAATCTACCACCGTTGATTTCACAAGCAGCCGTTGATTCAATGCAATATATCGCAATACTGTTACCACTGATAAAGCTACCACCATTGATAACTACGCGGCCACCTTCATTTACAATAACAAACCAATCGCTTTCACCATACGCATGACCGTCAACCGTTACGCCGTGTTCTATGATCAAAGTACCTTCATCAACGTATAGGGGTACGGTTCCGTTTACGGACAGGGTTCCTTCACCCGTGATAGTAAGTATCGCATTCGGATTAAACAAGGAAAACAGTCCTATTCCCATACCCTTATCCTCGGTAATAGAGAAGCCATTCAAGTCGAGCGTTGCTTCGACGGCAGAATCGATAAAAACTTCACTGTCTAAAACAAGATCCTGAGTCAGCTTCACCGTTCCACCTGCAAGAATTGCTGCCTCTAACTCATCGGCATTCTTGATGCTTCCATCCTCCATTACTACATAGTATCCCGTAGGTATCCAGGTCTCGCCGTTGTCATTTGTATACATAATTTCATGGGGCTCGGTTTCAAAATCAGAACGCCAAGAGGAAGGTACCTCCAGGATTGCCGTGTTTCCTTCAATTATCCAGTGACCACCGGTGAAGTTAACGTTGCTAACGGAAGCATACAATATACTCCACGTATAATCTAAAAAGCTATAATTGGAAAACTCATCAAAATTATTGCCGTTTGCTTCCAGGATGGGTAAATCTCCCATGCCGTTTGCCTTTACCGTAAAAGTCCTGGTTTCTGCGTTATACTGGGGGGAGTCGGTATTTTTGATCACAACGCCTGTGATCTTGGGAATCGCCAATTCTCCGTAGGGCTGCGAGCAAACCTCGCAAATCGCAAGCTCTGTCGCCGTAGCCTTGCCACCTGTGTGATTATCCCTTGCAGGTGTGGTTACCGTTCCACAATCGATACAAGTGATAGCGGTCGTACAATCACCGTCATCCTCGGTGGGAGTGTGCTCCTTATTTTCGCCGTCAGTTGCACCGCATCTTGAACAGGTGGATTGAACCTCGCACAAATCAACGTCGGGTGTCGTCCATTCATGTCCAAGTGCACTTCCATCGGTCGCTCCACAGGTCTTACAGGTCTTGGCAGTGATACAGGTTGCATCCTCCCAGTTGTGAGGGAGCATCTCGCCCTCGGTGTATCCACAGACCGTACATGTTTTGAGAGATGTGCAGGTGGCATCCTTCCACTGATGTGCCGATGCCTCTCTTGCTTCACCACATAGGTTGCAGGTTGTGTCGCAAGCGTTATCGTAGGTATGCTCGCAATCCTTAGCAAACAATTCACAGCCTGTAAGCAGGAATGTAAGGCATAGAGCCATCGTACAGACGGTAAATAATGCTTTGATAGATTTTTTCATTAGTATATTCTCCTTAAAATTATTAATCAGTTTTTTGCCTGTTCGACTCAAGACGGCAGAGTCCGATCAGATCCTCGCACTCCTGAAAGTGCCGACAGCCGTAGCAGCCAAGCTCCCGATCGCACCCGTCAAAATGCCTGCAAGGCTCCTGCATCGCGGTGACTATCGGTGTACCGTCACCTGTGTATTCGGGGTTTGCGAGAAGGTTCGGATATATGGGGACAGGCTCGCTTCGACCTCTCTCATACTCCTCATAATATCCATATCTTATCTCAAAGGTGATATTCTCTATTTTTATTGTTCTGTAAAGATCTCCGTCACGGATATTACTCATTCTGTCCTCCTTATAGTTTTAAAAAAATCCTGCATACTTGCCTTGTGACAATAGTATACAGGATTATTCTTTAATTGTGTACCACCCGAACGGGTGATTTTCGGACAAAGTTTTTTGTACCGAATCACAGGATATTAGACATCTCCGACCTATCCTTAATTCCGGTTTTCTGGACAATTCTGAGGACGGTTTGCTTAACCGTTGATTCAGAAATATGGAGCATAGACGCTATCTCCTTAGTGCTGAAGCCAAAGGCTGAAAGCTTTGCCACCTCTCTTTCTCGCTGAGTAAGATCGTGAGCGATATATCTGTTACGCACAGCGCCCGACAGCCTGGACCAGCCAACGCTGTATCTACGGTACATCTCGGTAACTATCTGGGCAGCCGACTCGTCAACAAGAGAAATTCTCTCCTCTAAAAGACCGTCAAAGTGCCTTATATACTCTGTAAGAATACCGTAAAGCCCGTCTGCAACGGCATATCCGACAGCCTTGTCAATATGCTTTATCGCCTTATCTCTCTGACCCGAGTTGTAGTATGCCACGGCGCAGGACATTCGCAGGAATATCTCGGGAATAACCGTCCTGTCCACCACTGCCTGAGTTATCAGTGGCTCGATTGTGTTCGGAATCATTCGCATCATTGCAAGCCCCTCCACACCCTCAAGCTTTGTCTGCTTTGAGGCTATGGCAAAGGCTGCCATATATAAATATTTAATATAAAAAACCTTTGCGGCAGGGTGAGAGTCGGCAGGAAGCACCTCGAAATTACCCATAGTAAACCACTCGGGATAGTCCTTGTTGTCATAGATCGAGCTGTCTACAATTGCAAGCGCAAGCGAGATTATCTCACGCTCTGCCTCCGACGAATGAGGCGCCTCGCAGATATGCCTTTTCGCCTCGTTCCACAAATAGATATCACCACGCCATATGGCACAGAGTGCAAGCAGCATACCACCACCCACAACAGCATAAAAACCGGAGTGATTCGACAGGAAATATCTTGCCTGATCGTATACCGAATCAATATCTCCACGACGGTAGGCAATCTGTGCCTTAAACAAAAGATATGCCTCGGGGTTGTTTACAAGCATCTCTGACAGACTGTCTGCCTCGCCGATCTCGTTATAAAGATTTGTCATATCAAGGAAGGGGCTTTTTCTCGGCATCGGCATATGAGGATTTTTCATATCTGCCGAGCTTGGCAGAACTGCGCCACGGGGTATCATCCAGGATCTGCCAAACCTTGTCGCCCCCTTTATTCTCTCCTCTGCACAGAGTATCTGCACGTGACGGGGTGTAACGCCCCATTTTTCTGCTGCTTCCTTTACCGTTATATATCCCATTTTTCACCGTTCTGTTCGCCAAAGCGAACTGCTTTATCGTATTTTTATTCGCCAAAGCGAACTTTTTCACCGTTTTCTTGTTCGCTAAAGCGAACTTTTAGCCTTATTATAGCAAAAATGGAAGCCTTTGTCAAGTTCTTTTGCAACCTCTTTGTAGTTTGAGTGCTTTACTAAAGCTTTGGGGCTATCTCACGCGAGATAGCCCCTTTTTATTGATCAATGCTGCCACAGTAAGAGTAAATAATACTCAGGACTGCGTATTTACTTTATCATTATATTTACGCACAAGCTCTCTGAACTCACTCTTGAATTCATCATTCTCAAGATCGAGAGTGGCAAGTCGCTCAATAAGCGAAGAAAGGTTTGCATCAGCCTTATATTCCGAGTCGCGAAGGATAAGCGCAAACTCGATAACCGAAGCGATAAAGAGATCCTGCTCGGTAGGATTTTCTCTGTAATCGCTGTTCAGCACATTGAGGGTAAGCTCCTTTTCCTCAGCAGCATCACCACCCGCATTTTCGGTAGGCTTGTATTTGATAATAACGTTGGCAATCGCCTCGATATTTTCCTGAAGAAGCTTCGAGTCATTGGTCAGCTTTACCTCATAAACTACAGTAACGGTATGTCCCGAGCCGAGCTCGCCTGCGTCGGTGTTCGAGTCATTGAACTGATCCTCGGTAAGCAGCTTGTTCTCATATCCGATAAGACGGAAGGACTCTACCCATTCGGTATTAAAGGTAATGCCTGCCTTCACGTCCTTTGCCACAGTGACAAGACTGCCACCGATGTCGGTAACAAGAGCACGCCTTGCTTCCTTGACACTGTCTATATAACTATAAGTACCGTTGCCCTTAAGCGCAAGGGTTTCCATCTTATCCGACTTAAGATTGCCTCTGCCAACACCGTATACAGAGAAGTAAATGCCACTCTGACGCTTCTCTGCAACCAGGTCCTCAAGTCCCTCAACAGAGCTTACGCCTACGTTAAAGTCACCGTCGGTAGCAAGGATAACACGGTTGTTGCCACCCTCGATAAAATACTTCTCGGCAAGTCTGTAGGCACCGTTAATGCCGTCTGCACCTGCTGTAGAGCCACCTGCCTGAAGATCCTCGATAACTGCCATAATCTTCGCCTTCTCATAACCGTAAGCACCGTCAAGTGCAACAGTCCTCGAGCCTGCATAGGTAACGATAGAAACGCGATCCTCGGGATTAAGAGCCTCGGTAAGCATCATAAACGCCTGCTGTACCAAAGGAAGCTTATCGTCCGAGAACATAGAGCCACTTGTATCGATAAGGAATACAAGATTATTCTTTACACCCGTAAAGTCGATCTCCTCGGCAGCAAGTCCGATGGTAAGAAGCTTGGTCTCGGGGTTGTAGGGATTATCAAATAAAGATGCGTTAAGCGAGAGAATATCATCACCCTCGGGCGCGTTATAATCATAGCTGAAGTAATTAAGCATTTCCTCTACTCTTACAGCATTTTTGGAGGGAACGAATCCATTATTAATAATAGAACGGAGATTGGGGTAGGATGCAGTGTTTGCATCAATAGAGAAATAGCTGGTGTTATTTTCGGTGGTGCTTACAAAACTGTTTTCGGTAATCTCGGTATATCCCTCGCCCGAAAGAGCGTTATCGGGGGACATCGTCTCGTAATCCATTCCACCCATCATGCCACCCATCATGTCGGCAGCATTGTCTCCTTTACCGTACATGGCACAGGAGGCAAGCATCAGAAGCATCATAGCTACCAGAACTAAAGAAATTATTTTTGTGCTTTTACTGAATTTACGCATATTTTTACTCCTTTTTGTTTATTATGTCAAGTTTAGTTTACAAATATCTTACTTCGAAGGTGGCGTAGGTGCTTCTCGTGCCAACGTCCTTCTCAGGAACGTAGAACTCGGTACGGATACGGTAGGTGCCCTCGCGAAGCATATTGAAATATTTTGTGGTATACTTCTGCTCTCCCGTGCTGTTTGCTTCAAGATGGCATGCTATCTCGGGAATGGCGTAATCCACAATCTGTATATTCCTCCACTCATCGCCGTCAAGATATTCTACCGTATACCAAAGACCGAAGGTGACGTAATCCTCGGTTTCGTTATGCCAGGTAACGTTAAGCAGCCTGCTGTTATTCTCTGCCACAGCAGTAGATTCAACCGTAATATATACACCCTCATAGTCGGTGTATCTCTCGCCCGTAATACGTATTTCAGGCGAGCAGGCAGTAAAACATAGCAACACAAGACTCAGAATCAGTGAAATCGATATCAGTTTTTTCATTTTTTCTACCTCCTACATATAATATGACACCGAAAGTACCCCGAAGGTTACAACGTATTGAATTTTTGGTAAATAAACATTTTTTATAATATTTTACCATAATGATTACCATATGTCAATAAAAAGTGTATGCACGAATAAATATTTATTTGTTAAACTCTTGACAATGACGAAAAATGGAGTATAATATAAAATGAACAGGTTCATTTAGCGAGGTTGCAATGAAGAAAGGACTTTTGGATTTTAAAGAAAAAATACTTCTCTTTATTAAAAATAATAAAAAGAAGATTATATGGATCAGCTCTGTTGCTGTTATTATTCTGGCAACGGTAATCGGCTGTGCTATTTACGTTAACGACTACTACCACGTTGACGGCAAGGCTCTTATGGAGTACACCTCTCAGGCGAGCTCGGACTCGAACTCTTTTACCATTGACGAGGACGGTCTGATTATAGCCACGCCAAAGGAGGCTGAGGCAGGCTTCATATTCTATCCCGGCGGCAAGGTGGAATACAGCGCCTATCTGCCACTGATGCTGGAGCTTTCAGAACGTGGAATTCTCTCGGTGCTTATACCTATGCCCTTTAATCTTGCAGTTCTGGATATGAATGCTGCAGACGGAATAGCAGAGCGCTTCCCCGATATTGACGTATGGTATATCGGAGGTCACTCCCTCGGTGGCTCTATGGCAGCAAGCTATCTTTCAAAAAACCTTGGCGCAATGGAAGGCGTTGTACTTCTCGCCTCATACTCCACAGCCGACGTTACGGATAGCCGTGTTTTATCAATCTACGGCAGCGCCGACGGCGTTATGAACCGTGAAAAGTATGAAAAATACAAATCGAATCTGCCTGACGGTTTTACCGAAATTATTATCGACGGTGGTAATCACGCAGGCTTTGGTATGTATGGCGAGCAGGCAGGCGACGGTGCCTCGGACATAAGCTCTGCCGAGCAGATTTCTGTTACTGCAGACTATATTGCTGATTTTATATTAAGGAAATAAACAATGCCGAAAAAAATAAAGAATATCCGTGAACAGCTTCTCTCGGAAGCGAAAAGGCAGATAACCGAGCGTGGATATGAAAATACCACCATGCGATCGGTAGCCTATGAATGCGGCATAGCCGTTGGAACGGTATACAATTATTTCAAATCAAAGGATATGCTTGTTGCATCCTTTATTCTCGAGGATTGGCTGGAATGTATAAACGCTATAAGGGCATATCCGAAGGAGGACAGACGTGCCTACCTCGGATTTATCCATTCCTCTCTTAAGGATTTCAAGGAAAAGCACAACAGCATCTTTACCGACAGGAGTGCTACAAAAACCTTCAGCTCTGCCTTTCCACAAAGGCACGGACAGCTAAGAGAACAGCTTGCAATGCTTATCGAGCCTATATCCGACTGTCACTTTACTGCAGAATACGTGTCGGAGGCTCTGCTCTGCTGGACTATGGCAGGACGGGACTTTGATGAGATATACCGTCTTTTACCCGAAATAATTAAATAAAATAAATATAAAAAAGGAGTTTTTTAAAAATGAGTAGCTTCGAAAATCTTCGCATCGTGGACAATTTCTATCAGACTTCACTTTACTTCCCCATGCCCACGGTGGTTATCAGCACACTGTGCGAGGACGGCTCCACAAACCTGGGTCTCTACTCCCTCGTTCAGCCCTACTACGTAGCAGGAAAGGATTATTATGCAATGCTTCTTTGCTGCCGTAACTCGTCGAACACAGCCCAGAACATTCTCCGTAACGGAAAGTGTGCGCTTAACTTCATCGACGACAATCCCAAGACCTTCAAGGAGGCTGTAAAGCTTTCCTGGCCGGGTGACAAGCCCCACGAGAAGATGCCCAAGTGCAAGTTCACTCTTGAAAAGAGCCTTCTCCACGAAGAAACAGGCGAGGAGAGACCTAAGGTAATGTCCGACGCAATTCAGGTTATCGAGTGTACCTGGGTGCGCGAGCTTGAGGGTGCGGAAAAGTTCCTTCCCGGCGAGCTTAACGGCTATGAGCCCCCCTACAATGATTTCAACGGTATCACCTCCAAGTTCGGTGCACACTTCATCCTTAAGGTTGACAAGATCCTTATGAAGAAAAAGTATGCCGACGCCATCATCAACGGTGTAAAAGCAAAGGACTTCCCTGCCCTTCCCGTAGACTACGGCTACCGTGATTCCAAGAATTTCTGGTTCCACAGAAAGACAAAGATGCGCGCTGAGCTGCTTCAGGTTCGTGAGGCAACTCTTGAGTCCGTACGCTATGCGGCAGACCGTGCAGACGATAAGGTTAAGTTTACCGACGATGCTCTCAAGACTATTCTCGGTGTACCGAGAGTATTCCTTCCCCTCGTTCTCAAGGGCTGTGTTGATTGGGCAAAGGAAAACGGGGTTGAGCTTGTAACAGCCGAGCATATGAAGATAATCAACGACAAGAGAGCTAAAGAAAAAAATAAAAAATAATAATTAACATCAACTAAGTTTAACAAGGAAGAACTGACATCATGAAAATTGTTTTAGCAGGTGCATTCGGTAATCTGGGTGCAGAAATACTTAAAAATCTTTGCAAGGCAGGCCATGAGGTAATTGCAGCCGACCTTAAGGAAGGCAGCATTGCAGAGCTTTCCGGCAAGTACAGCTTCAAGGCTATTGACGCTACAAACCGTGACACTCTCGCAGGTCTTTGCGACGGCGCAGACGCAGTGATCTCCACTGTTGGTCTTACGGGTGCGTCTACAAAATTCACAGCATACGATATCGACCTTAACGGTAATATCAACATTCTTAACGAGGCGAAGGCTGCAGGCGTTAAGAAATTCGTTTACATCTCGGTTATCTCCTGCGACGAGCCCGGCGCCGAAAAGGTTCCTATGCTCCACGCAAAGTACGTATTCGAGAACGAGCTGAAAAACAGTGGTGTTGACTACGTTATCCACCGTCCCACAGGCTATTTCTACGATATCGCAAAGGTGTTCAAGCCCTACGTTGATAAGGGTGAGATGCAGCTCCTCAAGGGCTACGGTGGAGTAAAGGCAAACGTGGTTGACTGCCCCGATTTCGCAAAGTTTATCGTTGATACGATGAATGAAAAGAACGTTACCTACAACGTTGGAGGCAAGGAAACCTACACCTATGAGGAAATGGCACAGATGTGCTTCGATGCTGCAAAGAAGCCCCTTAAGATAAAGTGGGCTCCCATCTGGCTCTTCGGCATTCTTGCAAACCTTCCCAAAATCAAGAAGGCAGGTAAGCACGATATAATCCTCTTCTCCAAGTGGACTCTCTCTCACAATCTTGTTGGTGATACCCAGGTTGGCGAAGGAAGCTTCAAGAAATATCTTAACGAATACTTTGGAGGTTAATGAAAATGCCCTGGTCACTTTTAGGAATTCTTTACATAGTTTGCGCAGTTCTTTGCGCAGTTGGCTTCTATAAATTTGTTTACTTCCTTTCCATCGGCTACGGCTTTGCTGTTGCAGGTGGTGGTATCGCAGTGCTTGTTATGGCTCTTGTCAACGGCACCGAGGCTCCCCTTTGGGTGCTTATCGTTCAGGCAATCCTCTTCCTTGCATACGGTATCCGTCTTTCAGGCTTCCTCCTTGTAAGAGAGCTTAAAAACATAACCTTCAAAAAGACCGACGTTGCAAAGGATACACTTGCAAAGAACGGTGAGAAGAAGATGCCCGTATTCGTTCTTGCTACAATCTGGATTACCGTTGCAGCCCTTTACGTTACTCAGGTTTCTCCCATGCTCTTCAGAGTTACTAACAACGTAACCGAGATTACCGTTGCCCTTATCGGCTTTGCCATCTCTATCGGAGGTCTTATTCTCGAGACTGTTGCCGACAACCAGAAGTCCCAGCAGAAAAAGGAAAGACCCGATATGGTTGCTACAAAGGGACTTTACAGAATGTGTCGCTGCCCCAATTATCTTGGCGAGATCATCTTCTGGACAGGTGTGTTCGTAAGTGGCATTCCCTGCTACGCCGGCGTTGGTCAGTGGATTATGGCAATCTTTGCTTATATCGCAATCGTATTTATTATGTTCAACGGTGCACAGCGTCTTGAAAAGCGTCAGATGGCGCGCTACGGAAGCAATGATGAGTATAACATCTATGCAAACAAGACACCCATCATTATCCCCCTTCTCCCCATCTATCACCTTAACAAAACCGACAAAAAGTAAAGTGAGGTTTACATAATCATGGAATTTACCGTTGGAATGGCGCTTGTTGACTATATTCCCGTTATCTGCTTTGCTATCGGCGCCGTAATTCTTATGCGTGATCTTTACAACAAAATGAGCAAGGGCGCGTTTGCTCTTTTTGCAGGTGGAACTATTATGATAACCATCGCAGGAGCACTTAAGGCAACCTGGAAGCTTCTCTATGCTGCTGGTGTATGCAACTTTGAGGCGCTTAACAATATGTTCTTCCCCACTCAGTCTATCGGCTTCCTTCTTGCAGGCGTTGGCATACTCGCTATGCTTGTTTACAATCAGAAGGAGGATAGCAAGCTTCGTTCTGTACCCCCCGTATTCTCGGGCACCTTCGTTTTCGTTGGATTTATGGTAGCAGGTCTCGGTCTTATCGACGCAATTCTATGTATTCTGGCTGCGAAGCTTAAAAAGCCTGCGCTTATCGCAGTATTCGTACTTTCCTTCATCTGCTCGCTTTGTATGGGTTATCTTTCCTCAAAGGACTTTACCGAGGCGTCTATGAACTGGATCGCCGAGGGCGTTAACGTGGTCGGACAGGGTAGCTTCCTTGCAGGTGCGTACCTTCTCCACAAAAACGGTCTTGCCGAGCTGGAGCTAAAGTGATATGACAGACAAGCTTCTTACTCTTATAGACAAAAAATATCCAATTAGCTCTATCGACTGTGGCAGCTTTGCCGAGATGAAGCTAAACGGTATGAAATTCAGCATTTCCGCTTACAAGGCAGAGGGGCTCGGTCACGTGTCGGTTATGCGTGCCAAGGGCTTTTTCGGTCTGATGAAGATGGATACGCTGATTATCAATCCAACCGAGATCGATCTCCCCCTTTATTCCTACGACAGAATTCTTGCTATGGGCAACGACACACTTATCGTTGAGCTGTATGATACAGTTCTCGGTGAGTTTTCGGAAGAAAAGCTGTTAGAGAGGAAAGAAGGCTTTTCTTATCTTCCCGAAAGAGATCCGGGAGAGCATTGGTACGACTCAATAAAGCTTAAGTCATCTATATCAAAAAATGGCAAAGCAAAGGACGTTTCAAACGGATTTGAATATCTGACTATGGAGCACTTCTATGCCTATCTTTATTCTGACGAATCAAAAATCGTACAGGATTATGAGGCAAAGCAGGATAAGACGCGCGTTTACGTAAACGGTCTTATCGAAAAGGGTGGCCCCTCCACCGACGTATTTAAGAAAGCGATCGGTGAAGAAAAGACAAGGGAGCTTTTTGAAAACATTTTATTTGGCACAAAATAACTGTTATGGGACTGCATCCTTGCAGTCCCATTCTTTTTAGCTTGACATTAAATGAAAAAAGATGTATAATGTCTTAAGAAAAATTTTTTTTGGAGAAAACAATGCGCAAATTTGACACAAAAGTTCAACATTTAAAGTATAAGGTGCTTCGTGAGGTAGCGCGTCTTGCCTGGGAGGGCAGATTGCTTGAAAACCTTATCGATATACCCAAGACAATCATTCCCGGAAAGGTGGCGACACATCGCTGCTGCGTATACAAGGAGCGTGCAATCCTCGGTGAGAGAGTAAAAATCGCTATGGGTGGCGACAAAGAGATAGAAAACGTTATCGAGGTTATCGACATTGCCTGTGACGAGTGCCCCGTAGGTGGATATGAGGTAACGAGTGCCTGCCGTGGCTGTCTTGCCCATCGCTGCGAGGACGTCTGCCGATTCGGTGCACTTTCCTTCGACCGTAACCACGTGGCTCATATAGATAAGTCAAAGTGCAAGGAATGTGGCGCATGTGCGAAGGTTTGTCCCTTCACTGCCATTGTCGGACGTAAGCGTCCCTGCCAGAATGCCTGCAAGGTAAAGGCGATTTCTATGGACGAGAATAAGGCTGCGAAGATTGACAACGATAAGTGCATCCAGTGTGGTGCCTGCGTTTATCAGTGCCCCTTCGGTGCTATCAGCGATAAGTCCTATCTCGTTAAGGTTATAGATATATTAAAGGAAGGAAATCCCGAAGGAAAGGATAATCCCAACAAGGTATATGCAATTCTTGCACCTGCCATCTCCAGCCAATTCTCATATGCAAGGCTGGGTCAGGTCGTATCGGGACTTAAGACTCTCGGCTTCCATCAGGTTGTAGAGGCTGCGCTTGGCGCAGATATGGTCGCACTTGCAGAAGCAAAGGAGCTTTCGGAGAAGGGCTTCCTTACCTCCTCCTGCTGTCCTGCTTTTGTAAAATATATTAAAACCTTCCAGCCTCAGCTTACCGAATTCATTTCGCATAATCCGTCTCCGATGGTGACGCTGGCAAGGTTTATCAAATCCACCGAGCCCGACAGTAAGGTAATCTTTATCGGCCCGTGTATTGCCAAGAAGGGTGAGGCACAGCTTGATGAGGTTAAGCCCTACGTTGATGCCGTAATGACCTTCGAGGAGCTGCAGGCTCTGTTTGACAGTCGTGATATCGACATCAAGGAGCTTGACGATGAGGAGCTTTCGGGCGCTTCCTACTTTGGCAGAATATTCGCCCGTACGGGTGGTCTTTCCGAAGCTGCTGCGCAGGCTATGACCGAGCAGGGCATCGACTTCGAAATCAAGCCTATGGTATGCGACGGTATAGAGGCATGCAAGACAGCGCTGCTTAAAAAGAGCAAGGGTGTTCTCGATGCCAACTTTATTGAAGGAATGGCATGCGTTGGTGGATGTATTGGTGGCGCAGGCTGCCTGACCCACGGCGAAAGAAATAGAACTGCAGTGGATAACTACGGCAAATCCTCTGATAAAGAAAGCATATCCTCGGCTGTTTCTTCAGCTGAATAAACGTTTTTGGTTCGCTTTATTTAGATAAGAGAGAATAAGACAAACAAAAAATGGGGAGGTGCGAAAAACCTGCCACCTTAGAGCGTCACTCTAAAGGATAGTTTTCAAAAAATACGGTATATCTCGAAAAAGGTATGCCGTATTTTGTATTTGTGGACACAAATGCAGTGCTTCGTATGCCTTAATTAAAGACATACGAAGCACTGCATTGTTTTTATATTCAGTTAAAATTCGATTTTGCCTATGAAGCGGTAATAAATCTCAACCTCTTGGTCTTTGAAGCCGTCAGGGCTTGTAACACCTTGATGGATAACGATCTTCTCAATCAGCTCGTGAAGCAACGGGGCGGTCAGCTCCGAGATTACTGTGTATTTCTGTATCAGAGCAATCCACCGTTCTGCGTTACGCTGCGTTTCCACGCTTTCGGCAAGTCTTACATTTAAGGCGGCGATCTTTTCGTCCAACCCTCTTTGCTCATCTTGATAGCGTTCCCGAAGCATATCGTAGTTACGCTCGTCAATTCTTCCCATAGCGTGATCCTCGTACAGCTTCGCAAACATCGTATCAAGCTCCTTTTGCCGCTTGACCGCTTTGGCGAGTTCCTTCTTGGAAATGCTCGTTTCCGCGTCGCGTTGCTTTTGTCCGCTTTTCAATAGGCGATCTAAAAGTTCTTTTTCATCCTTGTGCGCCAATGCTACCCACTGCTGCAATCGTATCAGCACCAAATTGTACAGCGTTTTGTAATTGATGAGGTGATTCGTACATCGTTCCTTACCGTATTGACCGTAAGTAGAACACTCAAACGAGCGATAAACGCTGTCCTTATATTTTGTCTCCTTCAATCTCATTCCGCTTTTACAATCGGCGCATCGAAGCAATCCAGCAAAGATCTGAATCCGTCCGCTTTTCCCGGAGCGTTTCATTTGCGAAACGTGAGCCTGCACCTGATCCCACATATCCATTGAGATCAACGGCTCGTGTGTATTCTCCACGCGATACCAATCGTTCTCGTCAACCAAAATTTGTTTCTTGTTCTTAAAGGAAAC
>JAFTON010000089.1 GCA_017463765.1 Clostridia bacterium
CTGTCGTTAGCCTTCCCCTTGGTGAAGGGGGACCGCTTTGGCGGTTGATGAGGTGTGCTGCATATTAAAACATAAAAGAGGATACTATGATTAAAATTATGTTTGTCTGTCATGGAAATATCTGTCGTTAGCCTTCCCCTTGGGGAAGGGGGACCGCTTTGGCGGTGGATGAGGTGTGCTGCATATTAAAACTTAAAAGAGGATACTATGATTAAAATTATGTTCGTATGTCATGGAAACATCTGTCGCAGTCCCATGGCAGAATTTGTCATTCTTGATATGATAAAAAAACGTGGCTTGTCCAACCGTATACTCGCTGCGTCAAGCGCAACATCTACCGAGGAAATCGGCAACGATATTCACCACGGCACAAGGCACATTCTCGATAAGTACGGAATAGAATACCGTCACCGTGAAGCAACGCAGCTCACGCGCTCGGATTATGATAAATACGATCTGTTTGTCGGTATGGATTCCTATAATATCAGAAATATGCTTCGCATCTTTGGCACAGACCCCGACTCTAAAGTAATAAAGCTCCTGGATCTCACCGATCGCCCCGGCGACGTTGCTGACCCCTGGTACACAGGCGATTTCGAAACAACCTATCGGGATATCTGCGAAGGCTGCGAGGCTTTAATAAACAAATTTAAATAAGAAAAAGAGGCTTAGACATTCGCAATATTACAGCGTTTGACTCTGCCTCTTTTTTTGCAGAAAATGGTGAGTTTTGTTTTTTCTGATCCAAGCCTGACGCACGCTACGGCGAGGATGCGAACCACATTCACGCAAAGCGTGAGGTGGTCAAGCCACGGCTCCCATCAAAACAAGAAGGGACACCACAAGGGCGCCCCTTCTTATTTTGGTGGAAACGGGTGGGCTCGAACCACTGACCCCCTGCATGTCAAGCAGGTACTCTGACCAACTGAGCTACGCTTCCGTATGAAAATATTATACACTACTATTTTTAGTTTGTCAACAAATAAATTCAATTAATTTTCATAAAGATTTATTGGATAACTAAGTAAATTAATTACTTTAATTGACAAAATTCTTTTAGTATGCTAAAATAAAACGTAATAAAAAAAGCTTTGATCGTGATCAACCAAAGGAGAACAGGTATGTTAAATGAAAATACCGTAAAGCTCATTGCAGAAATCGGAAGTATAGTAAGCCTTGCATGGATAGTAGCAAAGGTTGTACTTCTTGTACTGAACCTATGTAAAAAGAGAGAGCACAGCATTCCATACGTGCGAAATTATAAGAAGGGTAGCTTTGTAAGCAACTATCTTGTCATGATGCTGATTTATTTTATCGGTATTTTGTATAGCGAGCGCGATCTGTTCAGGGCGTTTTCCACCTCGATAAACTATGCTACTGATTTTATCGTGCTGAAGCTGAATACGGCTCCGATAGCACGGCTTATGGAGGAAAATCCATTATTCAGTTTCATAGTTTACTTCGGCTATGCTCTTATAATTGTCGGCACCGTTATGTTTACCCTGTCGATTATGCAGCAGTATGTCTGGAGTGCGTGGATGTCCTTCTTATCAAAGATTACAAGCAAGGAGAAGCTTTACTTATTCGGTTACAATCCCGAGAATATCAATATTTGCAAAACCGACGGAAACAGAAGATTCAAATACGTTATTGCAAAGCTAAATAAGGAAGACCGTGAAGCTCTTTACATAAGTAATATTCCATACCTGATTGCCAATCCTGAGGAATGGTTGAAATCTCATATCTCCTCTTTTATTCGGGTTGGCAAGAGACGTCATATTTTTGTAATAAATACGGGTAATGAAAAGCAAAATATTGAGCTGTGTAAATGCTTTGTAGAGGCAATGGTTGCAGCACCCGATAACGTGCGCCGGGCTATCTTTTCAAAGCTCAGTATTTACGTTTTCGGCGACCCTAAAAACAAGGCAATATATGAAAATATGACAAAGCGTGGTCTCGGCTGCGTTCATTACATAAATAAATATCAGAAGATCGCTATCGACTTTATTGACCGTTATCCACTTTCTCTGTTTATGGATGAAAGGCAGATCGATTATTCCACCTCGCTTGTCAGGGAGGGGGTGGACATTAATGTAGCACTCGTCGGCTTCGGCAAGACAAACCGTGAGATACTCTTAAGCTCGGTAGCAAGCAATCAGTTCCTTACCGACTCTGCTTCGGGGCCGACTCACAAGCCGGTTAAATATTTCATTTTTGATAAGAATAAATCGGAGCAGAACAAAAACCTTAACCACGATTACTACAGATTGAAGAATAAGCTGAAGTCAATTAATCCGAGTGATTATCTACCTTTGCCTCCACTTCCTGCAGAGGAAGAATATCTTCATATGGATATAAATGACCCATGCTTCTACGAGTCTGTCAAGAAGATCGTAAGCAGGAATCCCGATGATGCTAATTTCATTGTAATTGCATTCGGTGATGATACCGAGAATCTTGACATGGCGCAAAAGCTGGTTGAAAAATGTAAGGAGTGGGATATATCAAACGTTACGATCTTCGTGCGTGCGTTCGAATGGCGCAAGGAACAGACACCCATAGAGGATGAAAACTGTTACTTCTTCGGTAATGAGCAAGCAACCGTGTTTAACATAGATAAAATGCTGTCGGATAAGCTGTATAGAATGGCAAAAATCAGAAACGAGATGCTTGAGCTTGAACGTGGAATGACGATGCAGGCAGGAGAGATAATCGACGGAGCTTTTGTCAGAGAGAACAGCGTTGCTTCCAATGAAAAGTGGTTTAAGTCCAAGTCTCAGATGCAACGAGATTCCAGCATTTTCGCTTGCCTTAGCCTGAGATTTAAGCTTAATCTTATGGGCCTCGATTATTGCGAGGTGGACGCCGATGGGGCAGCACTGTCGGAGGAGGAGTTTATGCAGATCTATGCCGGCAATGACCGTCCCGATATCGAAACGTACAACCTGACTGTAAACGGCAAAAATATTGTTCACTACGGTATTGACTATCCTCCCTCACGCAGAAAAAATATGGCAATTCAAGAGCATTACCGTTGGATATCCTTCGTAATAAGCAGAGGCATGGTTCCTGCTACACGCGAGCAAATATTGTCAGAAATCAGGATTAAAAACGGGGCAGAAGTATATACAGACGGTAAAAACTACGCGCTTCGACGTCACGGCAACATAACCACCTTCGATGGACTTATTGAGTTCAGAAAGCTGCTGGCAAAGCGAGACGGAACCTCCGAGGAGAACAAGGACAGACTCAGATATCGCTATCAGATTCTTGACGACGCCTATTGGCTTCTCACGTCTAACGGATATAAGATTGTTAAGAAGGTTTCATGCCGTGATAATTATCCACGGCAGACCTATCTGACCGATGAAAAAATAAACAGTTTAAGGAGTGTACATGTCAAAGAATAAAATCATACGCATCGTAATTGCAGCAGCTCTTGCGCTGATTATTATCGCTGTTATTACTTTATACGTTTATGAAATAACGGTAAAAAACGTTCCCCCTCAAAAGAATCTTTTTAGAATGCTTGCCCTTGTTTGTGTTTCCATCGGAGGCTTTATTCGTTTGTTCTCCCCACAGAGAGGAGGACTTCGCAGTCTTGCCTTTTATGAAAAGCAGTATGCAGATCAGCTTAAGGATGCCTTCTCGGATGCACCTATGAATAAGAAAAAGCTTCTCTGTGCTATAAAGCTTTACAATGAGAATAATTTTACCAAATCCGTAAAATATCTTACCGAGTTAAAGCCACTCTGCAGGACAAACGATGATATCTATGCAGTGAATCTTTTCCTTGCGCTTGTTTTGACCGATACAGACTTTAAGGAGGAGGCAGTTAAAATTTACAGGGAGCTGATTAACCTTAATCTTGCTACAACAACCGTATACGAAAATCTGGGCAGCCTTTATTCTGCGTTAGGGAACTATGACGATGCGATAGCAAGTCTGCATCTCTCAATACAGAATGATGAAAACAACCCGGCACCGTATCAGAATCTTGCGAAGCTGTATTTTGATACCTATGATTTTGAGAGCGCAAAGCGTTATGCCCATGCTGCGCTGAAGATTAATCACAAGTTCCGTCAGTCTGCAACCCTGCTTGCTATTGTCTATTCGATGGAAGGGGATACTTCAAATGCAGAAAAGTATTCGCATATTGCAGTTTCAAGTGGAGAAAATCCAACCGACCTGAAAAATGCAATCGACTATTTCAAATCAACAATGATAACAGGTTCGGATACCGACGGCAAGTAATTTTAATTCTGAAAAATAACGGCAGAGGAGCAATCAGCCCTCTGCCGTTTCTATAATCGTTTATGTTATTTATTTTAGTAAAAACTATTCTGCCTTGATTTTTCCCGATAAATACCCAAGATTTCTCTTGGCATAAAGTATAAGCGACAGCAGGATTGATGCAGCACTTATGCATATCAGCACCGTCGAAAGTATGGGATTAATTGTGTTCCATACAAGATGCAGCGCCATAACTACAGTAAGTATAACCGTCGCCATCTTACCGTGCCAGTTAGCGCCGAGTACGATATCACATTTCTTTACGATCATATATCCGGTGATAGTCATAAAGATTTCTTTCGCAATTCCTACAGACAGAGGCAGAATCATAAGAGGGAACTTCAGAATCAGCAGGATAATAACCACTGCCTGCGTTGCCTTATCTGCAATGGGATCGAGCACCTTGCCAACGTCACTTATCATATTGAATCTTCTGGCTATCATGCCGTCAACCACGTCGGTAAGTCCCGAAATAACGACAAAAACGCCGGTAAGCAGATAGTTTTCCTCAGCCAAAAACAGCCAGACTATCACGGGGATAAGACAGATTCTTACCATTGATAAAACATTAGGAATAGTAAATATTTTCTTTTTATATCTGTCGCTTGCAACAGAGTTGTCCACGGTAAAACCTCCTAAAAAAGACAAAAATTTCATATCTGAAAATATTATAAACTAAAATGTTAATAAAATCAACAAAAAACCATTAAAAAAATGTAAATCCGGAATAAATTATTGTTGATTTTTCTAATGTTTATTCATAAAAAGCCTCACATGGAAGCGAGGCTTTTAAAATTATTTTTCTTCCCTTAGCGATTGCATATACCTATGCATGCTTTCGGCTACAACCTTGCTGTGTGCCACGGCTTCAACAACCGTTCTCGGTCCGTGAACTGCATCGCCACTTGAGAAGATTCCGGGGCGAGAGGTGTTTCCGTATTCGTCGGCTACAAGCAGCCCCTTTTTATCTGCCACAAGTCCGGTGGTTGAATTAACTATACCGTTTTGTGGACCCTGGCTGATGGAGATAATAACGCTGTCGCTTTCATAAAGACGGTCGGAGCCATCTATGTCGGTAAGACTGCCGTCCTCGCCCTCGATAACGTCACGGAAGATAACTCCCTCATCAACAATCTCTACGGGGCGCTTATTGTATTCAAAGTCCACCCCTTCAAGCTTTGCATAGGTAAACTCATAGTCGCTTGCAGCCACCTTTTTTGTTATAGAGAAGCAGGTAAGCTCTTCTGCACCGTGACGTATTGCCGTTCTTGCCACGTCCATAGCAGCATTTCCCGCACCGATAACGATTACCCTCTGCCCAAGCTTATATGAGTCGGGGCTGTTAAGATAGTTGATGCCGAAATGTACGTGACCGAGTGTCTCTCCCTTGATGTGCAGGGCATTAGGCTTCCATACGCCCGTACCGATAAATATCGCCTTGTATCCGTCTCTGAACAGATCCTCAATACCGATAGAGCCACCTATATGAGTGTT
Organism: Clostridia bacterium; assembly: GCA_017463765.1. GTDB lineage: Bacteria > Bacillota > Clostridia > Oscillospirales > CAG-272 > UBA1740. The sequence goes on from JAFTON010000089.1 coordinate 5,788, forward strand.
GGGTCTGATTTTAATACCCTTCATCTCTATATGACGGTACTGAATGTCGTCAAGCACGGATTTCGGCAGACGGAAATCGGGAATACCGTAGCGCAGGACGCCACCGATTTCACTCTTATTTTCAAATATAGTTACCTGATATCCGTAGCGAGCAAGAATAATCGCAATAGTCAGTCCTGCAGGGCCCGATCCGATAATAGCAACCCTCATACCGTTAGAAGGCTTCGGACCCTTTACCATCTTCGGTGCATAGCTGCGTGAGATGTACTGTTCAATATCCGAGAACTGTACCGGAACCCCTTTTTTGCCCAGAACACAATGCCCCTCGCACTGCTTTTCGTGGTTGCATATAAGGCTGCATACGGTGGTAAGCGGATTGTTTTCAAACAGCGTTCTTCCTGCCTCGTCAAGCTTGTTTTCCTTAAGCAGACGTATGATCTCGGGGATCGGTGTGTTGATAGGGCAACCCTTCACACACTGTGGATTTTTACATTGCAGGCATCTGTTTGCTTCGTCAATTACGTGTAATGCCATAATATTCTCCCATTGTTTTTCTTCACATATATTTTACTACAAATAACGGGAATAATCAAGTGGATATTTATTTTTGAAACAAAAAAATGATGTATTTTCTTCCAAAATCTTCTCACAAATCTAATGATTATTTATTAAATCTTTCATTTGACATGGTGCAATATACAGGCAGTTTTCACAGTACAATGAGCTTCTTATCGACAGCTCCATTGGTATTACTGCTTCGGTAGATACTATTTGTGCCTATTTTGAAAACCACAAAAAAGTATAAAAGTAGGGAAGCCGTTTTCGCTACCCTTGAAAAATGACGCTTTTTACACATATACTATAGCAGTTTTATAAACAAAAGGGGCGAGAATTTTTCTCGTCCCTTTTTACACACTATTTTGTCCGAAAGGCGCAGTGTGCAATTCCGTATTTTGCTGGTTTGTATTTTTATTTTTTTTGCATTATTTCATAGAAGGGGGCAAATTTTCCGTCAGGTCCTATCTGGCGCTTTCGAGGAGATGGCTTACCTTCATATATCGCAAAGATCAGCTTCTTGAATCTGTTCTTGAACTCAGGCTCGTTCATAACGTCACGGAAAAGTGCTGCGACCTCATCTGAATGAAGCCTGTACACGCCACAGCCAAATGCACCAAGAACGATACTGTCATGCCGATTTTCAAGCGCAATACGGAATATTGTGCGAATTTTATTCAGCTCGATTTCCTTACCCTCGTTGGTAAGATAGCCCTCAGCGTCAAAGTATATCTGCTCATCGTTTGTATATTCGTTTTTCTCTCTGTTGGATAGCGATGCGACAGAAATGATTGCGCAGTCAAACGTCTCGTCTCGAAGGCTGTAGTATTTGCTCACGTTATGACGGAAAAATGTTACGGTAGGGGAATATATTCCACCGTAATTTATATCCATAGGATATACATCGGGAACATACCTGAGATTTGCTTCACGGATATGCTTATACTTCGGATTGCCGAATTGATAAAGAGATTGTGAAAGCGTTGAGCACTGTGACAAGCATTCCTCCTGTGCGCTTGTGCCCTTGTGATAACCACCACAGGGAGATATTCTGGAGGCAAGATTCAGTATTGCAGGCTTAAGACCTTCATCCAGCATAGTCTTTGCAACGTCTATGCAATCGGCATTCACACATCCGGTAACTGTGTCCTGAGAAAGCTGTGGAGCATTAACGGTAAATTTGGTGTCGTACACCTTTGCTTTCAGATGCTCCTCCCGGTTTCCAAGATAGGAGGGCCAGGTCCCAAATATTTTGCAGTTCGATTTATAGACCTTAAGCCTTGCAGCATTTATTCCGAAGCGACCGTCGTAAAGAATATGTGCTCTGATAATATCCTCATCGGTAACGGGTGGGAAATCTGATGGTGAAAACTGCATCATAATACGGTAGGGCCCTTCATTCATTAAACAGCTGTAGTCCTCACCTGAGAAGAAACGTCTGCGCAGCTCGGTAGAGCTTACGTCCTCCACATCCTCATTATCTATATGCATAAGGTGAATTCTGTCCCGACGTGAAGACAGGAAGCGATCGCTGTCGATAACCTCCTCCATATCTGAATGACGTGCATATACAAGATACTCGCAAAGATCGGACATCTCTTCTGCATTGTTCCAGTGTGGCAGCTGCCTGAGCTTGTCTGCACCGAACAGAAAGTAAAGTTTTATCTCCTCTGTGGGATATTGCTTACGCTTATCCTTAAGCAGCTTAACCAGGGTTTTGTACGTGTTTGCAGTTACGCCACCAAGCTCAATTCCCCAAAAGCTAAGCTTAGGGTTTTCTATAGAAAGGGAACTCAGCATTTCGCCGCGAACCCGGTCGGAAAGAATAAAGCGAGAGGGAGGGGTTGTCTTTATCAGGGCTTTTCGCATAAGATAATCCTGACTCGTTGCGATAAAAACACCCTCATCTGCACCAAACTTTTCAACGGCATCCGAGAGAATTTTATAGTGCGCTATAGTAACGGGGTTAAATGAGCCTGTCAGAACAATGATTTTTTTCATATTTCCTCCATCCATTTACTTTTATTAGGTTAATTATACCACAGCATGTATAAAATTTCAAGGGATTGTAACGCATATGCATCATATTGTGAAAAAAAGACACTTGATCGCAGCGAGACAAGTGTCCCTTGATAGTAGGAGTGACAGGGTAACTGCGCTTCGCTGCGTGATACCTACGGTATGCGAACCTGCATTTTGCTTACGCAAAACAGCTCCGAAGTGCCACTCCAACAATAAAAAAAGAAAACAACCACAAGGGCCGTTTTCTTCATTTATGGTCGGAGTGACAGGATTCGAACCTGCGGCATCTTGCTCCCAAAGCAAGCGCGCTACCGGACTGCGCTACACCCCGATTTGCAATTTGCTTAAATATTATATCAAAACCAACTTGGTTTGTCAAGATGAAAAAGAGATTTATTGCTTTAAAATTTAAAATACCAAAAAATCTCTTGACTTGACAGAGTGGGTGTGCTATTATTATTCATATATCTTAGCGAAAGAAGAACTGCAATGGAAATCAGATTTACAAAAACAAAAAATCCCGGTGTAATGCCTCCCGAGAGTCAACTCGGCTTCGGCAAGGTGTTTTCGGATCATATGTTTATAATGGACTACGATGAAGAGCATGGATGGCACGACCACAGAATTGTTCCATTCAGCAATATATCCCTTCATCCTGCATCGACGGTGCTTCATTACGGGGCAGAGGTGTTTGAGGGACTTAAGGCATACCGTACCGACTCGGGAAGCATACGTTTGTTCCGTCCGATGGAGAATATCAAGCGTCTTAACAGCTCTGCAGAGCGTCTTTGCCTTCCTTTGGTTGATGAGGAAGAAATGCTGGAAATCTTAAAAACCTTTGTAAAAACCGAGGCAGAATGGGTTCCACACTCCTTTGGCACCTCTCTTTATCTCCGTCCCTTTATGTTTGGAAATGATGAGACACTTGGCGTTCATACCATAAAGCGAGCAACGCTTATTATCATTGCATCACCCAGTGGAAGCTACTATAAAGAGGGAATTAATCCCGTAAATATCATGATTGAGAGCGAGGACGTTCGTGCAGTTAAGGGTGGAACGGGCTATGCTAAATGTGGTGGTAATTACGGTGCATCTACCAGAGCAGGTGCAAGAGCAGAGAAGAAGGGTTATTCACAGGTTCTATGGCTCGACGGTGTAGAGCGTAAATACATTGAGGAAGTCGGTGCGATGAATGTAATGTTCAAGATTGACGGTGAAATAGTTACGCCTGCCCTCACCGGTTCAATCCTTCCGGGTATTACAAGAAAATCCTGCATCGAGGTGCTTCGCGATCTTGGGTACAAGGTTTCCGAGAGGCTTATCTCTGTGGACGAGCTTATTGACGCCATGAAGGCAGGTAAGCTTGAGGAGGCATGGGGAACCGGAACTGCTGCAGTAGTATCGCCAATCGGCAAGCTTATGTATAACGATGAGGAATTTCTCATAAACGACCGTAAGATCGGAGAGGTTACACAGAAGCTCTATGATATACTGACCTCAATTCAGTGGGGAAAGACCGAGGATAAATTCGGCTGGATATGTGAAATTATCTGATAATTAATTAAAAACGCTTGTGCATTTTATCTATATGCATGGGCGTTTTTTTGTTAAAAATACATAAAAAATATTTTGGTTAAAACTTCTTATTGACTTTAAAAGATAAATATTATAAAATAAAGTTTATATAATGGAGAAAATTTTATCTACGGACGGAAAATATTATGAAATTAACAGGAGCAGAAATAGTCGTTCGTACTCTGATCGAGCAGGGAGTTACTGATGTGTTCGGTTATCCCGGTGGTCAGATACTTAACGTATACGACGCACTTTATAAATACAGAGGTGAGATCAACCACGTTCTCACTGCACATGAGCAGGGGGCTGCGCACGCAGCAGATGGATACTCACGCGCTACCGGAAAGGTAGGCGTTTGTATAGCTACCTCGGGTCCCGGTGCAACAAATTTGGTAACAGGTATTGCCACTGCAATGCTGGACTCTGTCCCTATGGTTGCCATAACCGGCAACGTTCCTTGCTCGCTTATTGGCAAGGACTCCTTCCAGGAGGTGGATATTACCGGTATAACCCTTCACATTACAAAGCATAACTATTTTGTTAACAGGATCGAGGACCTTGCCGACACCATTCGCGAGGCGTTCTCTATTGCAAGATCAGGCAGACCGGGTCCTGTCCTTATCGATGTACCGAAGGACGTGCAGATTGCAGAATATGATTACGAGCCTAAACAACCTCTTCCCGACATACCGCTTCCTATATCGAAAGAGAGTGATATAGAGGAGGCTATAAGGCTTATTAACGAGGCAAAGCGTCCGTATATCTACATTGGTGGTGGTGCTGCTGGACTCGGACTTGGTGAAAAGATTGTAGAATTTGCTGATAAGATAGATGCCGTGATCGGATGCACGCTTATGGGTATTTCTGCTGTTTCGGATGATTGCGAGCGTTTTCTCGGGATGCAGGGAATGCACGGACGGTATTCCTCCTCTATGGCACAGAACGAGGCAGATCTTATAATAGGTATCGGCGTTCGCTTCAGTGACAGGGCTACGGGAAACGTTGCTAAGTTTGCAAGACATAGCAGGATTATTCAGCTTGACACCGACTTTGCCGAAATCAATAAGAACGTCAGGGTTGACGTTGGAATTGTAGGTGACATAACTCACGCATTGGATATAATTGCTGCAGGCTGTAAAGGTGGTAAAAATCCTGAATGGATCGAAACTGTTAACAGCTTCAGGAAAGAGGAAAAGAGGATTCTATGTGAGATCGAAAGCAATACCACGGCACAGCTTCCTCCTTCAAGGGTCTTTGAATCGATAAACAAAAGAAAGCCTAAGGGTACGGTTATAGTAACCGACGTGGGACAGCATCAGATGTGGACAGCGCAGTCGGTAAGATTTGACACACCCCGTCGCTTTATATCCTCCGGTGGACTCGGTACAATGGGCTTCGGTCTTGGCGCTGCAATCGGTGCCAGGGTCGCAACGGGAGACACAACGATTCTCGTTACCGGTGACGGCAGCTTCGGAATGAATCTTAACGAGCTTGTTACGGCAACCACCCACGGTATACCGGTCATCATTGTTATAATGAATAACGGTGTTCTCGGTATGGTGCGTCAGTGGCAGACACTCTTCTTCGGTAAACGGTACTCCAACACCGTACTTACCGATCGCAAAACCGATTTTGTGAAGCTTGCCGAGGCGTTCGGTGCTGTTGGAATACGCGCAACAAACGCAGAGGAATTTGATAACGCTCTTGCTAAAGCACTTGAGCTTAATACCACAGTGGTTATTGATGCATTGATAGATAAAGACGAGTTTGTCCTTCCGATGCTTCCCCCGGGTGGCTCGGTGGATGAGATAATCACAAGGGTAGAAAAGGATGATAATGAATAATGGAAAAGATAAATCAGTTTGTTATAGCCGTATACGTAGAAAATAAATTCGGTGTACTTACCAGAGTAACAAGCATGTTCACCCGTCGCGGTTTCAATATTGACGCACTTACGGTTGGCGAGACCGAGTCTCCCGAATATTCAAGAATCACAATTTCAATTTCGGGCGACGGATATGCGAGAGAACAGCTTATTAACCAGCTGAGAAAGCTGATAAACGTTAAGAAGGTGGAGGTTCTTGACAGCGATTGCATCAAGCGTGAGCTTATGCTTATCAAGGTGAAGAACGACCGTGATCTCCGAGCAGATATCTCCTTCGCCTGCGATGCCTATCGCGCTAAGGTGGTTGATTACACTGCCGAGGGTATGTGCATTGAGGTAACAGGAGATCCTTCCAAGATCGACGCTTTTATCCAGATTATGAAGCCCTACGGAATAATTGAGATGTGCCGTACGGGTATTGTGGCACTCGAGCGTGGAGCATCGACTTTGCTTGAAAAAAATACAAAATAATCAAATAAACTAATATAAGGAGAAAAAACAATGGCACACAATGCAAATATATATTATCAGCAGGATTGTAATCTTGCAAAGCTTAACGGTAAGACTGTAGCAATAATCGGCTACGGCTCTCAGGGACATGCTCACGCACTTAATCTTAAGGAGAGTGGCGTTGACGTTATCGTAGGACTTTACAACGGCTCGAAGAGCTGGGCAAAGGCTGAGGCACAGGGACTTAAGGTTATGACTGCCGATGAGGCAGCTGCAGCAGCAGATATTATTATGATTCTTATTAACGATGAAAAGCAGGCAAAGCTTTATAAGGAATCCATTGAGCCCAATCTTACCGAGGGTAAGACACTTGCATTTGCCCACGGCTTCAACATTCATTTCGGTTGTATCAAGCCTCCCAAGAATGTAAACGTTATTATGATCGCGCCTAAGGGCCCGGGTCACACTGTTCGCTCGGAGTATCAGGCAGGCAAGGGTGTTCCTTGTCTTATCGCAGTTCATCAGGATGCCACCGGTGATGCTCTCGAGATCGGTCTTGCCTATGCTCTCGGCATTGGTGGAGCACGCGCAGGCGTTCTTGAAACTACCTTCCGTACCGAAACCGAGACCGACCTCTTCGGTGAGCAGGCTGTGCTTTGTGGTGGTGTTTGTGCGCTTATGCAGGCAGGCTTTGAGACCCTTGTTGAAGCAGGCTACGACCCCAGAAACGCATACTTCGAGTGTATCCATGAGATGAAGCTTATCGTTGATCTTATCTATCAGTCCGGCTTCGAGGGCATGAGATACTCTATCTCCAATACTGCAGAGTACGGTGATTACGTTACCGGTCCCAAGATTATCACCGAGGATACCAAGAAGGCTATGAAGAAGATTCTCTCGGATATTCAGGACGGCAGCTTTGCAAAGGAGTTCCTTCTTGATATGTCCGATGCAGGCGCGCAGGTACACTTCAACGCAATGCGTAAGATCGCTGCAGAGCATCCATCTGAAACCGTCGGCAAGGAAATCAGAAAACTGTACAGTTGGGCTGATGAGGAGAAGTTTATTAACAATTAATTCTCGGCACAGACTTGCTTTTAATTCGGAATTCGGAATTCTAAATTGAAGATTTTAAAGTTTTTTAGGATAAAGTTATGATAAAAGATAAAATCATTGACGGTGCGCATAACGCGCCACACCGTTCGTTATACAACGCTCTCGGACTTACGAAGGAGGAGCTTTCGCGCCCTGTTATCGGCATCGTTTCTTCCTATAACGAGATAGTTCCGGGACATATGAATCTTGATAAAATCACCGAAGCAGTGCGCCTTGGCGTAGCTATGGCAGGTGGTACGCCTATCGTATTTCCTGCTATCGCAGTCTGCGACGGAATAGCTATGGGTCACGTTGGTATGAAATATTCTCTTGTTACCCGTGACCTTATTGCCGACTCTACCGAGGCTATGGTTATGGCTCACGGCTTTGACGGCCTGGTTATGATACCTAACTGTGATAAGAACGTTCCGGGTCTGCTTATGGCAGCAGCACGTCTTAATATACCCACAATATTCGTCAGTGGTGGACCTATGCTTGCCGGCAGGGTGGGTGGTAAAAAGACCAGCCTTTCCTCTATGTTTGAGGCAGTTGGTGCGTATAAGGCAGGTAAGATTGATGAGGAGAAGCTCACGGAATATGAGTGTAAGGCGTGCCCTTCCTGTGGATCCTGCTCGGGAATGTATACTGCCAATTCTATGAACTGTCTTACCGAGGTGCTCGGTATGGGACTTCGTGGCAACGGCACTATTCCTGCGGCTTATTCGGCACGTATTCAGCTTGCTAAGCAGGCAGGCATGCAGATTATGGAGCTTGTCAGACGCGATATACGTCCTCTCGATATTATGACTGAGGCTGCTATCCGTAATGCGATCACTGCAGATATGGCTCTCGGTTGCTCTACAAACAGTATGCTTCATCTTCCCGCTATTGCAAACGAGTGTGGCGTGGCGTTTGATCTTGATATGGTTAATGAAATAAGCGAGAAAACCCCCAATCTCTGTCACCTCGCTCCTGCAGGCCCTACCTATATGGAGGATCTTAACGAGGCAGGTGGTGTTTATGCCGTTCTCCGTGAGATCGACAAACTGGGACTTCTTGATACCACCGTTATGACCTGTACGGGTAATACTCTCGGAGAGAATATTGCCGATGCAAGAAATCTTGATGAAAGCGTCATAAGGACGGTGGATAATCCCTATTCAAAGACGGGTGGCATTGCCGTTCTCCGTGGTAATCTTGCACCCGACGGCTGCGTGGTAAAGCGAAGTGCCGTTGCTCCCGAAATGCTTGTTCACGAAGGACCTGCGAAGGTCTATGAGAGCGAGGAGGAAGCGATCGAGGCGATCTATGCAGGCAGGATAGAGAAGGGTGACGTTGTGGTTATTCGCTATGAAGGTCCGGCAGGTGGTCCCGGTATGCGTGAGATGCTTTCTCCTACCTCGGCCATTGCAGGTATGGGGCTTGATAAGGACGTTGCGCTTATCACCGACGGACGTTTCTCGGGTGCAACCCGTGGTGCATCAATCGGCCACGTATCTCCCGAGGCAGTTTCGGGTGGTCCTATCGCATACGTTAAGGATGGCGACATTATTTCTATCAACATTCCCGAATATAGTATTGAGCTTAAAATATCAGATGAGGAGCTTGCCTCCCGTCGTGCCGAGATGCCTATTAAGAAAAAAGAGAATATCAAGGGTTATCTTAAGAGATATGCCTCGATGGTAAGCTCGGCTGACAAGGGCGCTATAATCAACAGATAAATACATCAACTCTGAAGGAGGCTTTTTATGGTTAATATGGAAAAGCTTTACCTTGAAGTCTCAATGCTCAGCGTTTTTCGCTCGGTTTTGGACAAACCTCTTTTCACTTGCTTTTCAGCCTATTCAACGGCAGATGGTGTGTCACAGAGGATTAATCACTATGCAGCTATGGTTGCAGAAATATACCGTGACGGTGGATCGCTTACTGAGCTTGTCAGACGAATAGTTTTCGAGGACGAAAACGTATATATTAAAATGAGGGCAGTGGGTAGGACGGTACCGGCTGCAATAGCCGAGGCTGCAGACAGGGAGCTGACGGTTCTTTCTCGCTTTGCTTCACTAAAGCCCGAGGATTTTGGTAAGGATATCAGGGAGCTTTTAGGTCTGGAATATCTGTCTCCCTTCTCCTCTGAGAGCTGCGATCTGAGGAATGAATATGAGGTTAGAATAAAGGATATTTCGAAGCATGGCTATGGAATATTCTCCTCCTATCCTATGTTCCGTCTTAATGACTGTGGTGAGATTTCACCGGTTCTTTCATCCGATGCAGTTACACTTGACAGCTTTATCGGTTACGAAAGTGAGAGAAGAGCAGTTGTTGAAAACACCCATGCTTTTCTCGCAGGCAAGCCTGCTGCAAACGTGCTTCTTTATGGCGATGCAGGTACGGGGAAATCCTCAACCGTCAAAGCCGTCGTGAATCATTTTTATGACAGTGGACTTCGCCTGATCGAGCTTCGAAAGGATCAACTTTCGTTTCTGCCTTATGTTATGGGTAGGATTTTGGAAAATCCACTTAAGTTTATTATCTTTATAGACGATCTTTCCTTCAATAAAAACGACGATAATTTCAGCATGCTGAAGGCTGCGCTGGAGGGTTCTGCCTCTGCAAGAGCCGATAATGCACTTATCTATGCGACCTCAAATCGTCGTCATATAGTGAAGGAAACCTTTGATGACAGAGAAGGTGGCGACGTTCACCGTAATGATACGATGCAGGAGAAGCTTTCGCTCTCCGAGCGCTTTGGTCTCTCTGTCTGGTTTGGCAAGCCATCGAAGCAGCATTATCTCGATATAGTTCACGGTCTGGCAGCAAGATATGATCTTCAGCTTGACCCCGTCACCCTTGATATCAAGGCAGAGGAGTTTGCGCTTCGCCGTGGTAACCGTTCGCCAAGATGTGCCGAACAGTTTATTAAATCCCTCCTTTAAGGAAATCTACAAAATGCTTACACTTGATAATATATACCGTGCCAGCAACGTTCTTCGGGAAGTGGTACGAAAAACAGATATCGTTTATGCTCCTAAGCTGAAGCCGGGGGTGGATATTTATCTTAAAACCGAAAATCTTCAGATTACGGGTTCATTTAAAATAAGAGGCTCTTACTACAAGATGTCAAAGCTTTCCCCACAGGAGAAGGCGCGTGGAGTAGTGGCATGCTCGGCAGGAAATCACGCACAGGGTGTTGCGCTTGCTGCACAGAAAAGTGGAATCAAGGCAGTCATCTGCCTGCCGGACGGAGCACCGATTTCAAAAATCGAGGCTACCAAGAGCTACGGTGCAGAGGTTTGTCTTGCACCCGGCGTATATGATGATGCATACAGAAAGGCGCTTGCTCTTCGTGATGAGGAGGGGTACACCTTCATTCATCCCTTTGATGACGAGGACGTTATTGCAGGGCAGGGAACTATTGCTCTTGAAATAGAGGATCAGCTTCCTGACCTTGATGCTGTGATCGTTCCCATCGGTGGTGGTGGTCTGATATCGGGCATTGCCTATGCTATGAAGGCCATTAACCCTTCGGTTAAGGTGTACGGTGTCCAGGCAACCGGCGCACCCTCTATGCTCAACTCCGTAAGGGATCATGAGATTGAGGAGCTCAGCTCAGTTTCTACTATAGCTGATGGAATTGCAGTGAAAAAGCCCGGCAGTCTTACATACGACATCTGCTCGAAATACGTTGACGGTATTGTCACCGTTAATGACGACGAGATTTCTGCAGCTATCCTCGCACTTATGGAGCAGCATAAGCTTGTTACCGAGGGAGCAGGAGCAGTTGCTGTAGCAGCCGTCATGTTTGATAAACTTGACCTGGTCGGCAAGAAGGTTGTTTGTCTGCTTTCGGGTGGTAATATTGACGTTACAATTCTCTCGCGTGTCATTAACCGTGGACTTCTTATGTCGGGCAGAACCTGTCAGCTTATGATTGAGCTTATGGATAAGCCCGGACAGCTTAAAAACGTCTCCCGTATTATAGCCGATCTGGGTGGTAACGTAATCTCGGTTCACCATGAGCGTGCAAACGAGGGCTCTGACGTAAACGGTTGTTACCTGAGACTTGTTCTTGAAACCAAGAATTTCTCTCACATCGATGAAATAAAAAAAGCTCTTACCGACTTCGGTTTCAAGCTTTTATAACTATTCAGGAGGATAATATGAAAAAGATTTATACAGATAAAGCACCTGCTGCAATCGGTCCCTATTCACAGGCAATAGTTTATGGAGATATGGTCTTTACCTCGGGCCAGATTCCGATTAACCCGACTACCGGAAACGTGGAGGCAGAGGGCATCGCTGCTCAGACAGAGCAGGTTATGAAGAATCTCGGTGCAGTTCTTGATGCTGCAGGCACATCCTTTGAAAGTGCGATAAAAACCACCTGCTTCCTGTCGGATATGGCAGATTTTGCAGCCTTTAATCAGGTATATGCAAACTACTTTACCGAAAAGCCTGCGCGATCCTGCGTCGCAGTAAAAACTCTTCCCAAAGGCGTTCTCGTCGAGGTTGAGGTTATTGCCGAGATAATACGCAAATAATCTTAAAGCTTTTATTATTAAATCGTGCCGAGTATAATCCATATCATAAACTTTTTTGTAAAAAGCTATTGACAAATTGGAAAGAATGTGATATTATATTTTAGCATGATTTATACGCCCCTGTAGCTCAGTCGGTAGAGCACTTGACTTTTAATCAAGGTGTCCGGGATTCGAGTTCCCGCAGGAGCACCAACAAAAAGAGCATCCGTTCAGGATGCTCTTTTTTGCTCCTGTGAGGAACTCGA
>JAFTON010000090.1 GCA_017463765.1 Clostridia bacterium
CGGCGCCGGGTAACAACTCCAGACAACCCCTTAAAGAAATAATGCTCCCACAATAGTCTTGCAGAAGCCTAAAAAAACCAAAGCCCCAGAGTGTTACCTCTGGGGTTGTCTGGAGCTGCTACCCGGATTCGGACCGGGGACCTCATCCTTACCAAGGATGTGCTCTACCAGCTGAGCCATAGCAGCATACCACAAGAATATTTCCTCGTGACGCTTGATAATTATATCAAATATTTTTGTGTTTGTCAATACATTTTCTAAAAAAATTTCAGAATAAGTGACTTTTTTCATTTTGACCGTTTATTTTATTACCTCGGTATTATCTTTACAATGCCATACGGTATTGCTTTCCGAATATTTTTCTTGCAATACAGCATTTGCTATGATATAATAAAACAAAAAGGAGTTTTTTAAAATGAAAAAGGCGTTAAAAATATTTTTCGGTATATTTTTAGGACTTGCCGTGATTATCGGTGGCTTTACTCTCGCAAACAAGCTGAATCAGACAGCGATGAACGAGTATATCGATAGCTTTGAAAAGGTGGATATCCAAAATCAGCTGATACCCGAGCTTGATGAAAACGGCAGATATTACTTTACCACCGACGGCGATTTCAAGGTAATGCAGCTTACCGACGTACATATCGCAGGTGGCATTCTCTCCGTAAACCAGGATAAGAAGGCAATTAACGCCGTCGCAGCAATGATAACGGCAGAAAAGCCCGATCTCGTTGTAGTAACAGGCGACATTTCCTTTGCAGTACCCTGGGCAGGAACGATAAACAACGCATATGCGCATGAATATTTCAAGAGACTTATGGAAAATCTCGGCGTATACTGGACTGTTACCTTCGGTAATCACGACTCGGAGGTTTACGATCTCTACGACAGAGTTGCCGTTGCGAAGATGTATGAGGATGAATCGCTGGAATACTGCCTCTTCTCTTCCGATGACGGTGACGTCTGGGGTGAGTGTAACCACGTTATTAACGTGAGAAACAGCCTGGGACTTATTACCCAGAGCCTTATCATGATGGACACAAACTCCTATACCGACGAGGATCCCCTCGGAATCAAATGGATATACGATAACATTCACGAGGATCAGATTGAGTGGTATGAGAATACCGTTACCGAGCTTAACTCTTATAACAAAACCATAATTGACAGCATTGGTACGGATGAATATGATAGCTTTGCAACTGTTAAGAGCCTGCTCTTCGTTCACATTCCTCTTATGGAGGTGAGAAACGCCTATAACGAGTATCTTAACGCAGGCGAAAAGAACACCGGAGACCTGACCTATATTGAGGGAAAGGTTGGCGAGAGTGAGCCTTACGTTTACTGCTCGATGGAAGAGGATGAAATGTTCGAGACGATGCTCAGGCTTGGCAGCACAAAGGCGATGTTCTACGGTCACGATCATCTCAACAACATTGTTCTCGAATACAAGGGTATCACCCTTTCCTACGGCTATTCTATCGACTACTTTGCATACGCAGGCATTGAAAAAATCGGCTCGCAGCGTGGCTGCACATTAATCAACTGCCACAGCGACACCACCTTCGAGATTATACACGAAAATTATTATCAGGATAAGTATCAGCCACTTTACGAAAAGGAAGCCGTTGATTTATCAAATTAAGCTTATCAAATAAAAGGAGGGACTAATATGAAAAAGCAAACAAAAGTAAAGATATGTATGCTGACAGCGACGGTATGTCTCCTTTTACTGATCGTTTGCAGCTGCTCTTATTCGGGTTACAAGGGTGAGTATCCCGGTGCATATACATTAGTCTATACGCAAGTACCCGATACTCGTGGAGCACGCTTCCTCGGACCAAACTATGATGACCCACAGATTCTTCTTTTGGAAACAGACTCAATAGGACGCGCTCTTTATCTCTACCTTGAGGATACCGAAGGGCCACTCTCATTGGTTATAGTGCAAAAGGAAAGCGAGGACACCGTTTATTTCTATCCCGAGGACTCGGCAATCTCATTCAGAACGCCCGATCGCATCTACGACCTTTACGAAAAGAAGCTGCCTGACAGCGAGCTTTTATCACTTTATAATGAGCTATGCTCAGCCGAAGAGCTTTCAGCCTTCAAGGAGCTGAATGATTGGGGTAAGCCCATTGATGAGATCCGGCTTGACAGCGCTGCTATCACAAGACCCGGTATTGACAATCCCTGGTCATACCGTAAGGGAAAGGTGATTACTCCGTTTTTCAACTGGCGTGACCTTATGCTTGATTTGGCTGTGAAAAACGGTCACAACGTACCCGAGGGCTTTCTTAATGGCAATGACGGTATGAATATCTACGACAGCTATATGGCAACCGACAAGTACGGCAGAGAGCTTCATTATATCGAATCATCTTATTACGTTTACAGCGAGGAGGGTGTATATCCCGAATCATATACAAGATATTATTTAGAAATGCTTGCAATAATCAATCCCGACGGAAGCTTTGACCCCGACAGCTTTATGATCGAGCTTTCGGACAAATGCGATCCCGACGATGAGATAAGAGAGCTTAAAGAGAGATGTGGCTGGAATCAGCCTTTCGGGGAGGTGGGTAAATGATGAAAAAAACTAAACTTCTCCTTATCACCGTTATACTGGTTCTTTCGGTATTCTTATCCACAGGCTGCAGAATTGAATACGGCAGCGAATACCCCGATCTGTGCTCTGCCACTTGGGTCAATCTTCCGGGTGTCAGTGGATGCAGCTTTAACGGTGAAATATCCTACGCCCCAACGGTATTAGTTCTGGAAACAGATAAAGAGGGACGCACGCTTTTCTTCTACCAGGAGGACCGTAACCCATATTGGCATATACTTATAATACAGAAAAGCGATGATGAAAGGGTCTATTACTACCCCGACGACTGTTATCTTTCCTACCCCAAAGGTGAGGATTATTGGTCAGTGATGAGTGAGGAAGTGGATGTTAAGGATATGGTGCATAATCTCATTTCTGACGAGGAGCTTTCAGCCTTCAAGGAGCTTAACGATTGGGATCAGCCTATAAACGACGAAAAGTGCGAAAGCACCGATCTTGTAACAAGGAAGGCAGAAGGAAAGAATAATCCGAGTGAAGCAAGGCTTGAAGACTATGCATTGGCATATTACGAGAGCAGAGATATATATATTCATCCGAAAAACATGAACCTTGCAAGATCCTCACGCTACATCACCTGCGACAGCTATGGCAGAGAGCTTTATTTAATAGAATCATGGGTGGAGAATTACAGCATCAAAAGCGAAACTACGTATTACTACAATCTTCTGATGGTGATTATGCCGGACGGCTCCTGTGACACGTCAACAATTATTCAAGTTGACAATCCACACGAATGCCGTGATGCAGTAAAGCAGATAAAGCTTGATAACAATTGGAACACACCAATAAATTAACTTGAAACAACCTGCGTCGAAAAAGGGGCTGAGTCATTAAGAATTCAGCAATATCAAGGCTTTGCGAATAGTAAAAACATCAACTGCTGAATTCTTAGTGCGAAGCACCTTTCGGGGCTTGCTTGATTTAGAGCAGAAATCTTCGTTTGCGAGCGTTAGGCGTATTGGCATACGTCGAGCGTAGCGTAGCGGCACGAGGGTATTGAATGACAGTCCAGTGGACTGTCAGACCCCGAGTGTGACCGAGCCGCAGCGAGAGATAGAACAAAAACTCAAATAAAAAGGAGAAAACCATAGGTTTTCAACCTTAGATTTTCTCTGTTAGATAAATATTGAAGGTAGAGGCACATTTAAGAGTACCTCTACCATTTTTTGTTCGGTTATGCCTAAATCAAGCAGCCCCTTCTTTTTTATTCTTGCCTTGTGAGCGCATCGAGCAGTGCGCTGTCGGTAATGCCGAGAGTGAGAAGAATAAGTATCTTCTCTGCATCACTGTCAATATCACCGATCAGGCTGTCAAGCGTCATGGTTGCAATCGCACCACAAACAGTGCAGTGCTTTACATACTCGCCACTGTCGTTAAGCTCCCATTCACCGAACTTATGCGCGCTGGTGGTAGGAATCTGCGAGCCGTAAGAAACAAGCTTATCACAATCGGCGCAGTAAATATCGCCTGTGTAGCCCTCGTTATAGCAATCTGCGTTTACAGCGTTTTTAATAACGGTATTGTTATGGGTACATTCGGGAGGGGTAACCACACCGCCACCGGAGCTACCATTTGCAGCCTCACCCGAAGGAGTAGTCATATTCGAAGGAACAGCCTTACCAAAGATAAGCCAGGCATATTCGGGGTAGTCGATAAATACGTTTCTGTTACCCTGAATACTTTCAACAACCTCGTTTCTGCCAAGCTCCCAGGTATCAACGGGATCGAGTGCGCACCATTCAAGAAGAACGTCTACACTTTGGAACACCTCGGTAACACTATCAGCACCCCACTGCGTATTCCATCTAACCCAAACATAGAGTACGATTCTTGCAACATCACCCTTAACGTTATCGGCAGGAATATACTGTCCACTGCCATAACCGTATTTCTTGTTTCCTCGGGATGAATTGACCGAGGCAAGCGCAGGTCTAATGTGGTGAAGATCAGCGCCTCCGCCTGTCGTACCTCCGCCTAAGCTCTGAGGCCAAACATGCTCACGGTTACAATACCACACGCCGTCCCAATCGCCGGAATCCATATTATAGCTATTGTATAAGGTTGTAGCATTTGAGGTGTTATTTTCCTCGCAGTCGGTTTTCCACACGTATTTTTTACAGTCGTTATATGATGTAATCGTTTTGTGTGTGTCGCTCATAAGCGAATTAAGTTTGTCAAACAAAGCATCCTTTGATAATGTCGAAAGCTTATCATAGCTATAATTATTTCCGTAATAATCAAGCGCTCCTGTGCCGTTAAGCGTGGTAGCAACCTCATTTCTCTTACCGGAGTTAGAGCTGCTTGAATAGTTATACTGAACGTCAGAATTACCGACGGCTATGGCAGGTACGTATGTAGAAAGTATAATTATTACGGTAAGCAGTGCCGCTACCGCACTTCTGAAATATCTTTTCATATTTTTTCCTTCCTTTTATAGTAAAATGCTAACCTTACTTTACTTATCCGATGATTTCATCAGCCGAAACCTCGGTATATGCATCTGCATTTTCGGGAACTGAAATGCTGATCTCAGCATCATAATCATAGTCATAGTAAAGATGCATTGTTACCTCATAATCAACACCGTCCATATTAATTACAAGATTGCAGGAGAGAACCGAGGACTGATTTCTGTCATTCTTGATCTCAACTCTGTAGCTTGCGCTGTCAATCATAACAATTGCGCCCATTCCCTCAAAGCTTTCGGCAATGATCTGTCTTAAGCTCTCCTTTGAGTCATCAAGCATATCGCTGCAAACGTACTCGGTTATATCGTCATAGGTATTAATTTCAAAATTCAGGAAATCTCCGATACTGATCCCTGCGCCCGGACCTGCCTTGGAAATAAGGCTGTCGCGCTGCTCTGCGCCTATAGCGGCACGCTCAAGAACGGTAACGCTCTTATCCGAAATCTTTACCGACCTTGACTGATAAAGAACCTCGTCAATGTAAATATATTCATTTTGAGCAGAAATGTCATCAACAGAAGCCGTGGTAACAAGCTTAAGAGTCTCACCCACAACCGTAAGAGTGGATGTGCTGCTGAGTGCGTCTATCGCAGCCTTCATCTTCGCATCATTGGTGGCATACTTGATTCTGATATTTGCTACGTATTTATCCGACTGAAGCTCTTCACCTCCGACGTCGGGCGTATCACCTAAGCAGGAAACCAAGCAGCCTAAAATCAGCGTAACACAAGCAAGCAATGCTATAAGCTTATTAATTGTACTCATTTCATTCTCCTTTAAAGTACATATTTTTACATATACATTTTACACTAAAAATATTAAAAAGTCAATAGTGATAAAAATCAAAATACGATTGAACTTTTTCTTCTTTTATGATATAATATGTCATAATTCAAAAAGGACCAGAAAAATGTATTCACTTCTCTTATCTGTAATCTATCTTGCGTTTATCAGTCTCGGACTTCCCGACTCACTGCTCGGAGCAGCATGGCCAACAATTTACGCCGAGATGAACGTCCCTCTTTCGTATATGGGATTTGTTTCTATGATAATCTCAATAGGCACGATCCTCTCCAGCCTGATGTGCGACCGTGTGGTTGTAAAATTCAGCACTCGCACCGTAACGACGGTAAGCATCCTGCTTACTGCGATAGCCCTCTTCGGTTTTTCCATATCCACAAAATTCTATCAGCTCTGCCTGTGGGGTATTCCCTACGGTCTTGGTGCAGGAGCAATAGATGCTGCTCTGAATAACTACGTTGCTCTTCACTACAGCTCGCGCCATATGAGCTGGCTTCACTGCTTCTGGGGAGTGGGTACGATAGTCAGTCCATACGTTATGAGCTATGCCCTTACGCATTCGGCGTGGGGTGACGGATACCGTATAATATCCTTCATTCAGCTTGGTATAGCGCTTATCTTGCTCATATCCTTCCCTCTCTGGAAGCAAAACAGCCGTAAAGCAGATGAGGAGATAAAGATTGAGCCGATCGGTATAAAAGGCGCAATCAAGATCAAGGGAGTTATGTCGGTTCTTCTCGGATTTATGGCATACTGTGGTGCAGAGTCAACCTCAATGCTGTGGGCGAGCAGCTATTTTGAGGGAGTGTTCAACATTTCTAAAGAAGACGCTGCTGCTCTCGGCTCGCTGTTTTTCATCGGAATGACCGTGGGAAGATTTATTAGTGGATTTATTACCGAAAAGCTTACTGATACTAAAATGATACGCCTCGGCACAGCTGTAGCAGGTGCAGGAATAATTCTGATTACGGTGCCGATAAAGCCTATTGCTATAGCAGGATTTGTTATCATCGGTCTCGGATGCGCTCCGATATACCCCTG
Organism: Clostridia bacterium; assembly: GCA_017463765.1. Lineage (GTDB taxonomy): Bacteria > Bacillota > Clostridia > Oscillospirales > CAG-272 > UBA1740. Next base: position 6,940 of record JAFTON010000090.1, read on the forward strand.
CATAATTCACTCCACACCGATACGTTTCGGCAAGGAAAGATCCCAGAGCATTATCGGTATACAGATGGCATCGGCATATCTTGGCTCAACCCTGATGCCCCCACTGTTCGGTCTGATTGCAAATCATATCAGCATCCGTATTATGCCACTGTATCTTGGTCTCTTTATGTCACTGATGATAATAATGCTGACGAGAGCAGACAAATACACGGCCGAAAAATAAAACACGGACTCTGTCACGATGGCAGAGTCCTTTTAATATAAAAATTATAATACTGTGTCAAATCAGACTTATCTCAATAGCAACCACACCGTAGGCTGCCTGCTTTTCCTCGGAATAATAGATATTCATATCCGATGGGTCGGCAGTATCTATATCCTCCTCGGTATAGCCACACTGCAATAAAGGCAGGGCTGCGTACAACTCGGTAAATGACCCGAAAAGATGAAGTCCTACCACAAGGCAACGAACAGAGTCATCTCCCCCACGGCTCCTGGTAAAGTGAATTTCGTCACCAACCTTAATATTCCGACGCTTTTCGTCCCAGAGGCGAAGCTCATATATTTTCCTGCCACTCGCTATCATATCGAACGGTCCGTCATGCAGATTCATTTCATGTATCATGGCTTTTCTCCTTATTAATTATATACATTTATTAATTATACACCGAGAGAGTCGGAAAAGCAATATTTTCACTAAATTTTCTATGCTACGTAAAATAGATATATATCACTTTCGGAGGAAAATATGCTGGTAACAAAACCATATAACAGAGAAAACGCCGTAGCCTATGCAAGAAAATATGCCTTTTCACAAAACTCGCTTTTCGGAAACTTTGCGGGAATAGGTGGCAACTGCACAAATTTCGTCTCGCAATGCATCTATGCCGGAAGCTGCGAGATGAACTATAAACCCACATTCGGTTGGTATTACATCTCGCTTGACGACAGGTCGCCATCCTGGACGGGAGTTGACTTTTTCTACAATTTTATTATTGAGAATGCCGACGTTGGCCCGTTCGGACGAGTTGCAACCTCAGACGAGCTGGAGATCGGTGACGTGATACAGCTTGCAAGAAATGAGGAAGGATACTATCACTCACTGCTTGTGGTTGGCTTTGACGGAGAGGATCTTCTCGTTGCCGCGCAGACCGATAACGCTTACGCAAGGCCACTTTCAACCTATGACTACGATTACTCACGCTTTATTAAAATACTCGGCGTAAGACTTGAAAGTCCCGAAACCACAGATGCCTGCTTTGAAAGGATAATGCAGGGATAAAAGATAAAAACACCGTATTTTGCACACTAAAGTTGTCAAAATACGGTGTTCTGAATTAAAGATTGATTTTATTTTCGGTGGTATAGAGTGAGAGAAGCTCCTGCTTCTTTTCAGCGATCTCATCCTTCATACGCTGGATTTCCTCAGCAGAGAAGTTGTCAAGATCTCCCTCCTCAAGCTTTTCCTTATACATTCTGTCGATAACGTGAGAGTAAGCGATATCCACGGCGCAGATGTCACCGTTACGCTCGCAGATAACCTTGTTGGAATTACCGCGAAGCAGCTCCTCCACTGCGTATACACCCATCTTGGAGGCAAGAACTCTGTCCTTCAGAGTAGGGTTACCACCTCTTACGATATGAGCAAGACGGGCAAACTTGGTTTCAACACCCGTATCGTTCTGTATTTTCTTAGCCAAGGCAGGCGCATAATCGGCACCAACACCCTCGGATACGATAACGATAAAGTTTCTCTTACCCAACTCACGCGCTCTCTTTATCTTCTTGCAGATGGAGTCGTCATTGTGGGGGAACTCGGGAACTACAACGGCAGTTGCGCCGGATGCAATGGCAGTGTTAAGAGCAATATCGCCTGCACCACGTCCCATAACCTCAACCACGTTACATCTTGCGTGAGACTCGCAGGTGTCACGAAGCTTATCAACAAGCTCGATAACCGTGTTCATCGCAGTATCAAAACCGATGGTATTATCGGTAGAGGTAATGTCATTATCAATTGTCGCAGGAATACCGATACAGGGAATTCCCTCCTCGGTAAGTCTGGTAGCACCCTGGAAGGTACCGTCACCACCGATACAGATAATACCCTCAATACCGAGCTTACGGCAGTTTTCAATACCCCTTGCTCTTACCTCAGGATACTTGAATTCGGGACAACGGTCGGAATACAGCACCGTACCACCCTTATTTATTACGTTCGAAACGTCTCTTATCTCCATGGGTCTGATGTCGCCCTCGATAAGTCCCGAGTAGCCACGAAAAATAGCCATAACCTCAACCCCACGGGCAAGCGCAGTACGGCATACGGCTCTGACAGCAGCATTCATTCCGGGAGCATCGCCGCCAGAGGTAAGAACTCCAATTCTTTTAATATCACTCATATGAAAATCCTCGCTAGTGAAAAATTTAACTAAATTATTATACAACATCTTTCAATAATTATCAATCCCAAAATGCATTTTTTTTGATTTTTTTTGTTATTTTTTTGTTTTTATTTTTTTACATAAAAATTAACTTATATTTTTTTTGCAGGAAAGTTATATAAATCTTTCAAAATATTTGCATAATTATTGACAAATCGGTCAAATAATGCTATAATGGTTTAGTAATTTTGTTAATAATAAATAAATTTGTAACTTATTAATAAAACAAATTAAGTTTTTTTGTATAAAGTATATAAATTATTCATTTCAGAGGATTGGAGAGTGTAAAATGGAGATAGCCCTTATTGCAGACGACAATAAAAAAGAACTTTTGGCGCAGTTTTGCATCGCCTACTGTGGAATTCTCAGCCGTCACCATATTTGCGCTACACACACCACAGGAAGCTACGTTGCAGACGCTACCGGCCTTGAAATAGAGAACTACATGCCCGGATCGGGTGGTGGTCTCGAGCAGATAAATGCGAGAATTTCCTATAACGAAATTGACCTTGTATTCTATTTCAGAAGTACAAATATTGCTAAGGAAACCACCGAGGCTGAGCAGGATCTCTTCCGTCTTTGCGACGTGAACAATATTCCCCTGGCAACCAACATTGCCACAGCAGAGGTTCTTATAATGGCGCTTGAGGCAGGCAGCTTTGACTGGCGTGAATTCATTAACCCCAGAAGCGCATATAACCAGAGAAAAAAAGCACTTAAGTAATACTAACGTAAAACGGAGGCTGATTAAGGCCCATATTGGGTTGCTTGGCCTTCGTTTTTCTAATTTGAGGATAGGATGATTAAAAAGGTAAGGGTTAAAATCGAATCAAGCATAGAGAATCTTACGCCCACGGGACTTCCCGACGGTGAGCCCGAAACAAGCGTCAGCGAGGCAGAGGGATTTTACCGTTTTTCAGACGGTGGATTTCTTAACTACACCGAGGAAAACGAGGGTGGCAAGTGTCGCACCGAGGTTACCTCTATCGGTGGAACGGTTACCGTCAGGAGAAGCGGTGCGATAGAGAGTGAAATACGGTTTACCGAGGGGGAAGCGCATTCCTCGGTTTATTCTATTCCTCCTTATCGGTTTGACGCAACCGTATATACAAGGAAGATCAGAACAGATCTTAACGCTGACGGTGGTAAAATAGATTTGTTCTACAATATGAAAATAGGTGGAGCCGATAAGTCGGCGAGAATGAGAATATGGATATTGCAAGCTTAAAGGCAAATCTGAAAAGTGGAAACCTGAGTGGCGTATATCTCTTCTCGGGCGAGGAGGATTATCTGATAAGATACTACCTGAAGGCGCTTCGCGAGAAGGTGGTTGGTGACGAGGCATTCGCCGTTTTCAACAATCCCGTATATGACGGAGAGGAGATTGATTTCGCAGCCATAATCGAGGCAGTTAAGTCGCCTCCTATGATGAGTGACTATAAGCTTATCGAATGGCGCCATGCCGATTTCACAAGGCTGAAGGAGGGTGAGCTTGAATCCCTCGAGGAGCTTATCTCAGCCTGCGAGGAGTACGGCTATTCGATAGTTGCATTCACTGCAGTAGATGACGGTGTGGATTTCGGTACGGCGAAAAAGCCTTCGGCGTTTATCAAACGCTTCGACAAAAGCATGAACATACTCAGGTTTGAGAAATCCAACGAAAACCAGCTTTATGCCTGGCTGAAGAAGCACTTTGATTCCCGTGGCGTTACCGTAACGTTGGATACGGTCAAGGCGCTTGTATTTCGTTCGGGCAGATCGATGGACGTGCTTGTGGGTGAGGTGGAGAAGCTATGTGCGCTTGCCCTCTCCCGTGGCAAAAATACCGTTACACCCGAGGACGTAAACGAGGTGGCATCATCCACCCCTGAGTGCGACACCTTTGCGCTGTCAAACGCAATCCTCGACAGGAACAGACACAGAGCATATCTGGCTCTCGAGGAGATGAAGCTGCGCCGTGTGGATCACGCTGTAATAATGGGTATGATAGCACGCACCTTCGACGATCTTACAGCCGTATCTCACCTTCTTGACGAGGGGCTTGGCGCGACCGAGATTGAAGAGGTGCTCGGAATGAACAAATACAAGCTTAAGATGTATATCACGGCTGCGAAAAGGTACGGTACCGAAAGGCTGTCCGAGATAATCAGCGATCTTGCTATTGCAGACGCAGGCTCGAAGTACGGTGGCGTTACAGGCTACTGCGCAGTCGAGCTGTTTATATCAAGAAATTTATAAACCGAAAGGAATTTCAAAATGAAAAGAATAATCAGTTTAATTCTTGCCATCGCTCTTACTATGGGCTGTATGATGACTCTTGCATCCTGTGGCGAGAAGATGGGCGAGGGTGCTTGCGAGTACCTGGAAACAAGAGATATCACAGGCAGAGATATCAGATACGTTGAAATGTGCGTTGAGGGCTATGGCAAATTAGTCATTCTTCTTGATGCAACCACTGCACCCGTTACGGTTGCAAACTTTATCTCGCTTGTTGAAAGGGGCTTCTACGATGGACTTACCTTCCACAGAATTATCAAAGACTTTATGATTCAGGGTGGTGATCCCGACGCCAACGGTACGGGTGGCAACAAGGACGAGAACGGTAAGGAGATCAACATCAAGGGCGAGTTCTCCTCCAACGGACATACAAACGATATCAGCCACAAGTACGGCGTTATCTCTATGGCAAGATCAAACGATCCCGACTCGGCATCCAGTCAGTTCTTCATCTGCAATGCCGATGCATCAAGCTCGCTTGACGGTAATTATGCAGCCTTCGGCTACGTTGTTGAGGGTCTCAGCGTTATTGACGAGATTACCGAGGACGTGTTCCCCAAGACTGCATATGCGGATTACTACGGCAGCTATGAAATCGACCCCTATTATCAGACCTACAAGCACTACGTATGGCAGTATATGGGCAACGGTGCGCTTAACGACAAGGCAGATCAGCCCGTAATCAAGTATATCAAGGTTCTTGATTCCTGGGAAAAATAAAACAAAAGGGCAACTCTTATGAGCAAACTGTATATTCCCGAAAACTATAAATCCCCCCTCGACGTTTACAAGACGCAGAAGGCGATATCATTTATCAAGGAAACCTTCCAGGAGCTTCTCTCGGGCAGAATGAACCTGAAAAGAGTTTCTGCGCCTTTGTTCGTAACCGAGGCATCGGGTCTTAACGATAACCTGAACGGCACCGAGCGCCCCGTAACCTTTGACGTGCCTGCAGTAGGCGAGAGCGTGCAGGTTGTGCACTCGCTTGCAAAGTGGAAAAGGCTTGCGCTTCACGAATATCACTTCTACGTTGGCAACGGACTGTATACCGACATGAATGCTATACGTCGTGACGAGGAGCTTGATAACATACACTCCATCTACGTTGACCAGTGGGACTGGGAAAGAGTGATCACAAAAGAGGACAGAACACTGGATTACCTTATCAGGACGGCACAGGATATCGTCGACGTTATCTGCGTGACTAATGAAATCCTGCGTTTCGCAATTCCCGAGACGAGAGAGATTACCGTAAACCTTAAGCGCGAGATGAAGGCAATCACCACCCAGGAGCTTGAGGATATGTATCCCGACCTGACTCCCAAGGAGCGTGAGAACGCCATAACAAAGAAATACGGCACCGTTCTGCTGATGCAGATAGGTGGAAAGCTGAAGAGTGGACAGCCCCATGACGGACGTGCGCCCGACTATGACGATTGGTCGCTGAACGGTGATATTCTGTTCTACAACGAGGTGCTTGACAGAGCGTTTGAGATTTCCTCTATGGGTATCCGTGTTGACGCCGAGGCTCTCGACCGTCAGCTTACCGAAAGAGGCTGCGATGATCGCAGAGAGCTTCCCTTCCATAAGGCACTCCTTAACGGCGAGCTTCCCCTCACTATCGGTGGTGGTATCGGACAGTCAAGACTCTGTATGCTGATGATGGGCTCTGCTCATATCGGTGAGGTTCAGTCGTCCATTTGGGATAAGGAAACAATCGAGGGCTGTAAAGCGGCAGGAATAAAGCTGTTATAAATATTTTATATGTGAAATGAGAAAAATGTTATGAAAAAAATAATAAGCATTTTGCTCTTTTTAGCTGTTATCCTATCAACACCAGTATGCCTTATGGGATGCAACACAAATCAGCAAGGCATCAAGGGTGATGATGGTAAAGATGGAAAAACACCCTTTATCGGGGAAAACGGTAAATGGTGGATCGGTGAGATAGATACCGGAATAACCGCGCAAGGCCCGCAGGGTGAACCCGGTGCAACCATTCAAAGGATTGAATTTGATGAGCTGGGCAGGCTGATAATTACATTAACCAACGGTATAGTACTTGAACCTATCGAGCTACCCAAAAAAGAAGATGAATCCGTCACCGATGAGCCCATCGAACAACAAAAGGAATCTATTGTCGGCAAGAAAATTTCCTTTATGGGTGACAGCATATCAACCTTCGAAGGATGGAGCAACAATTCCGCACACAACTCCACCCTTGCTGATAACAGAGTAATGTACGACAAAAAGGGAAGTCCCGAATATCAAAATTTGCTGAGTGTTAATGAAACGTGGTGGAAGAGAACCGTTGATAAGCTTGGGCTTCGGCTATGTGTAAATAATTCATATTCCGGTAGTCGCGTAACTTCAGGAGGCAGTTATCCAAACGAAACAGGATGTGGAGATCGCGCAGTCAATCTTCACAACGATAACACCTATGAGATACCTGATATTATCGTAATTTTTATGGGCACAAACGATTATCAGCAGATTGGCGGCTCAGTAAGTGTAGATACATTTGCCGAAGATTATGCAATAATGGTCGAAAAGGTTAAAAATAAATACCCAGATGCAGATATTTATCTTTGTATGCTTCCAAATTACGACTACATAAAAGCCGGTAAACCAATTGCACCCTCGGTATATAATAAAAAAATTGAGTCTGTTGCAGCAAAATATGATTGCAACCTGGTTGACTTTTTCAATGAAACGGATATCACTCCCGCAAACTTGGAACACTATACAGTTGATATGTTTATTGATCGTAACGACGTTTCGCTGGTACATCCCAATGCTTCCGGAATGGGAAAAATGTATGAATGCCTGAAGGAAGCCCTTTCTAAAAATTACAAGATTGAAGAAGAAGAAAAGAAATCCTATACCGTTACGTTTGACATCAACGAGCCTATAACAGAAGGAACCTATCCTTCGGTTGTCAGCGAAGGCGATTCGCTCGAAATAGAGCTCGCAGGTAATGCAGCAACTTATACTGTCACAATGGGAGACAATACAATCAATTACTATGATAGTATTAATGGTAAGATTATCATCCCATACGTAACAGGTGACGTTGTGATTACAGAAAAACCTTATGAGTGGGTGCAATACCTGAATGAGCTACCCACCGAATTTGATAGCACAACCAATCTTTATTCAAATGATTTAATAACCCGTAAAGGTTACTACAATATGTCCAACAAATGGGAGAATCGCGATGATCTGATAGCCGCAATTTTCCCCGTATCTGAAGGAATGAAGATTAAATCCAGTTCTTTCGTGCATGTTAGTGGGCAATACGAAGGTACCGTTATCGCCTGGTTTATGAAAGACGGTACACAACAAGGCGTAGACCGAACCTACGTATATGAGCAACAAACCACAATTGGTTACGTTACGGTGCCGGAAGGTGTTGTCGCTATGTGTATGGTATGGAGAAGTAACTGTCCAGAGGAAGGCTGTCAAAACAACTATATGTATATTACCCTTCCCGACCAAAGTTAACTTTGAGTATTTAATTTCTATAGAAATAGCGAATCTGCAGAGTCGCTTTTTTTATTCATTAGCAAAAAGAAAGCCTGCGAGCCGAAGCTCGCAGGCTGAAACAATGTTTCAATTATTTGATTGTGATGTTATTGAGATTGCCGGAGAAAAGACCAAGAGATGCTGCGTTAGCAGTGGTGATAAGAGTATCACCGTAGTAGCAATTCTCAAATACGAGACCACTGATTTGGCTGATATCGATTCGATAGCCTACTTCGAATACACAACCACTGAAGGTAGCTACATTGTAAGGACGGCAGAATGCATAACCCTGACCCTCGCCAAAGCTACAGTTGGTGAATACTACTTCCTTGTGAACATTGGAGAAGCTGGTCCAACCGTTAAGAGTGGAGTTGCTGATGTAAACGCCGTATTCCTTGCTACCACCGTCAGAGTTGAAGGTGTAAACGGTACCGTCGATAGTTACGTTATCAATATAAACGTCTGCAGTTGCGCTACCCATAAAGATACCACGCATACCACTGTTAATGGTAAGATTCTTGATAGTACCACCGGTGGTATGAACTGCTGCATCCCATGTGCCCCAGTTAGTGATACCAAGGCTGTGGCCGTTACCGTCAAGTACACTACCCTTTACGGATACACCGGTTGCACCGTAACCACTGTTAGCAGTGGTGTCAGCAGAGCTGAACTTAAGGTCCTCGGTAAGAACTACGTCCTTACCACTTGCAAGGTTCTGATCAAGGCTGGAAGCGTCCTTAGCAGGAGCGCTGATATAACCCTTAACAGTTACAGTACCGTTATTGGTAACACCAGGGAAAGCATCAAGCATAGAGTACTCATCATACGCAGGAGCCTCGGTTGCTATGCCATTATAATCAACAACAATAGTTGCGCCGTCTGCAATAACAACGGTAGATGCAGCATTAACAGATTGAGCAACACCTGCGATAGCACCTGCTGCACCCCAAGTTTCCTCAGGATTTACTGCGTAGTCATACTTAACGCTGTTAGTTCCCTTAATAGTAACATCAGTAATATAGATACCTTCAACAGCACCTGCTAAAACACCTACCTGAGTACCTACAGCGGTAACATTCTCAAGAGTGAGGTTAGATATATTTACACCGCCTGCATATCCTGCGAAACCACTTCTACCCCAAGAGTCACCAACGCAGTTAAGGTTAGAAACTGTATGTCCCTGACCGTCAATATCTACGAAGAGAAGATCAATGGGAGTCCATACGTAACCGGTCATATCCATATCAGCAGTAAGAGCGAACTTGAGAGATGTGCCTTCGCCGTGAGATACAGAGTTGATGATGCTGTTCATAAGCATCATACCCTCTTCGCTGTTAACCTCATATACACCGGTTGTCTCATTGTATGTAATGGGATCGATGAAATCGCCATTACCCTGAACTGCCTCAAGAACAAACTTGATGTCGCACGCCTTGCCCTGGAAATCATTGTTATCTGCACGCTCGGGGAAGGAAATGCTTACCTTGATATCACCGATATCCTCGCCGGGAGCAACGGCAATCCATTCGGTATAACCATACTTGAACTCGCCTGCGGGAGTTGAGATGTTGATCTCAAGAGCAGGTGCAAGCTCACCCTCGATAGTAAGTACAAGACGATAAGCAACTGCAATGGTGCTTTCGTTAGTTACGTCAACAGTAACTGCTGCGTTGTCGCCAGGTACGATGTTGTTAAGAACAAGCTTGTTGCCATCGATCTTAGCAGAGCTGCCTTCGTTAGCGAACTTACCACTGTTCTCGGTTTCGGTCTCACCGCGAGACCATACGTTAAGAGAATCTTTAGCGATAACTGCCTTAACATCTACAGAACCGGATGTAACAGCAATATTCACTTCGGATTTGCTGGTGAAGAGTGAGAAGGTAGAACCTGTTACAAGAACAAGACAAACCAAAACCACTACAACACTTGTCAGAATTCTAGACTTGGAAGAATTTCTGTTCATTTTTGTTTTCTCCTTTTTTATAATTTTTTATATAATTTACTTTGCACGGTTTTACCCGTCAACAAAGAATTATATCACAGTTTGTTCATAAATGCAATAGATTTCAATATATTTATTGAATAAATTATTAACAAAAAATGTATATTTTTTTACAAAAGAATATAATATGTCACTTTTTTTGACAAAATGAAAGCAGACTGTCTACTAAAAACGTAAAGACAGTCTGCTTTTTGAAAGTTATTCTCCTGCGAGGGCCTTGGTTACACGCTGTAAAGCACCAACCAAAACGCCGGCGCCGTATGATTTCCAAATAACCTTACCGATAACGTAGTTACGGCTCTCTGTCTCGGAGGTGTCAATCTCCTGTGTAAGCTGAGTCGCATCTGAGTTTACGTTATCTCCCTGGAGCTTGATGATAAATCCACTTCCATCATCCTTCTGTGTTATCGAAGTAACACGGTGCGTAATAGTCAACTGTCTGTCGTATGTATATCTAACTGTCAGAACATCACCAACTTTAATCGATGAATACCAATCGAATGCTTCATCCTCTCTCTCGGGAACGAGAGTAAGAGCGATCATAGTATTCTTTTTCAGACTTCCGAACTCAAACTCCGAAACATCTGTTTCTTCACAGGCTTCCATCGAATTTGTCTCAATAATTCGTAGCTCATAGCCGAATATCTGAGACGCTCCATCAGCCCCCTTCGGGGAAACTACCGTAATAAAGATTGCTAACGCGCAAAAAATAAGAAGAATAAAGGATATGATGTTACCCAAAATAAACAAAAACCGGTTGCGAGGGCAATCACCATAGAAGTAATAATATTTCCACATATATTAGCCTCTCTGAATGATAAAATTGAACTGTATAAATATCTTAATTATAAAATTATATTGTGCTTCACTTTATTATATCACACTCTTCGCACATTTTCAATAGTTTTTAAAAAAATCTATATTATTTGTTGTTGACACAGCCTCCCTCAAGAGGGAGGCTAATAGACTTATATATACTGATCGCAATAAACGCACTTGCCGTATTCGTCAAAGAGCTTTTTAATACCTCGCTCGGTTCGACTGATGCAATGAGGATTAGCGCAAGTGACGCCTGCTCTTTCCTCGCCTTCAAGACGGCGATCGTCGATACCCTTCGTACCGAGAAGCATAAGTATAAGAGCCATTCTGATATATCTGCCGTACATAGCCTGGTCAAAGTAATCGGCTCTCGGGTCGTCGTCAACGTCAACGTTTATCTCGGTTACTCTGGGAAGGGGATGCATTATGGACAGGTCCTCCTTCGCCATAATAAGCTTTGATGCGGTGAGCTCATATGAATCCTTAAGACGCTCATAATCCTCTCGGTTTTCAAAACGCTCTGCCTGAATTCTCGTCATATATAGAATATCAAGAGATGGAATCGCGCTCTCCAGATTCTCGGTTTCAACGTACTCGCAGCCACCCTGGAAGAGATGATCGTCCTTCACGTAATCGGGCAGCATAAGCTCCTCGGGCGAGATAAGCACGAAGCGCACATTATCATATCTCGACATAGCAGCAATAAGCGAATGCACCGTTCTACCGTATTTAAGGTCGCCACAAACACCGATAACAAGGTTGTCGAAGCGTCCCTTTTTCTTATAAATAGTAAGAAGGTCGGTAAGGGTCTGCGTGGGGTGGAAATGGCCACCGTCACCTGCGTTTATTACGGGAACGGTTGCAACCCTGGATGCCACGATAGGTGCGCCCTCCTTCGGATGACGCATAGCGATAATATCCGAGTATGCGCTGACCATCCTTATGGTATCCGACACCGTCTCACCCTTTGCCACCGATGAGGATGCAGCCTGGTCGAAGCCAAGCACCTGACCACCCAGACTCATCATAGCCGAGGTAAAGGAAAGACGTGTTCTGGTTGACGGCTCGAAGAACAGTGCGCCGAGAATCTTACCCTTACAGCTCTCGGAATAGATGTCGGGGTGCTCCATTATATCAGATGCAAGTCTTACAAGACCTAAAATTTCATCTGTTGTCAGATCAAGAATATTTACAAGGTTTCTCATTTTTATAGCTCCTTGCTAATAATAGTTTACAAAATCAGGCTTTTGCGCCCCAGATTTCAAGATATTTTTTAATTCTCTCTACGTTTTCCGTATTCTTCTCATCCTCGGAGAGATACTCGATAATATCGTAAACGTCAACCACCGAATATACAGGGAAGCCGAACTCCTCGCCAACCTCTGCCATAGCAGACTTATCGCCCTTACCCTTCTCCTTACGGTCAACCATAACGAAGGTCGCGATAACCCTTGTGCCCTCGAGGGAGGAAAGAATCTCCATAGACTCACGGATAGCAGTTCCTGCAGTGATAACGTCCTCAACGATAACAATTTCCTCGCCTGCCTTCGGCTTATAGCCAACGAAAACGCCACCCTCGCCATGATCCTTCACTTCCTTACGGTTGAAGAAGAAGGGGAGGTCGAGTCCCTGCTTGGAAAGTCCCACAGCTGCAGAAACGGCAATCGAAATACCCTTGTATGCAGGGCCGTAGAGCACAGCCTTTTTATTGCCAACCTTCTCAAGATATGCCTTCGCATAGAACTCACCGAGCTTTGCAATCTGGTCGCCGGTCTTGATCTCGCCTGCATTGATGAAATAGGGAATCTTTCTTCCACTCTTAGCAGTGAAGTCACCGAACTTAAGAACGCCTGCGCCCTCTAAAAACTGTATAAATTCTCTTTTATAGCCTTCCATTTTTATTCCTCGCTTCTGTTATTTTTATCAAAAAAAATGAATGCACAAAGCAGGCTCACCACGCTTCCGAAAATGAAAAGCACGCCGAGATTTCCGATAAGATCGGCAACAAATGGTTTTCCTGCCTCTGCCTGCCAGAGCGAAAGCTTAAGCAATCTGTCTCTCATCAGCCAATGAACTCCCTGCAGCATCTTTCATAAGCAGCAACAGGATCCTCTGCTGCAGTGATGGGTCTGCCTACAACGATATAGTCAGAGCCGATTCTGTTAGCCTCGGCAGGAGTCATAACTCTCTTCTGATCTCCCACGTCACCGTCTGCAAAGCGCACGCCGGGTGTTACCGTAACAAAATCTCTGCCACAGCAGTCATGTACCTTACCTGCCTCAAGAGGAGAGCAAACAACACCGTCAAGTCCAGCCTCCTTTGCGCAGGATGCGTAGTGCATAACAACCTTGTCGATAGGCTCTCTGATAAGCAGATCGTTCTCCATGCTCTCCTGATCGGTGGAGGTAAGCTGGGTAACAGCAATAAGTATGGGACGTGTGCCATCTGGTCTGGTAAGTCCCTCAATAGCAGCCTGCATCATTCTCTTCGTGCCTGATGCATGAAGGTTTGTCATATCAACGTCGAGACGGGAGAGCACTGCCATACCCTTCTTAACCGTGTTAGGAATATCGTGAAGCTTAAGATCGAGGAAAATCTTATGTCCTCTTCTCTTTATCTCTCTTACGATCGAGGGTCCCTCTGCATAATAAAGCTCCATACCAATCTTTACAAAAGGCTTCTTGTCGGTAAATTTGTCAAGAAAAGCAAAGGTTTTCTCTGCGCTGTCAAAATCACAGGCAATAATTACGTCCTTTCCCATTACTGTACTCCTCCAATTATTTCATTTAAATTATTAATATTATATTTTTTCATTACTCGGGGCAGATCCTCTATAATCTTTTTACAAGCTAAAGGATCAACCAGATTTGCAGCGCCTACCTGAACTGCAGTCGCGCCTGCAAGCATCATCTCGATCACGTCCTCGGCAGAGGAAACGCCACCCATACCGATAACCGGTATGTTCACTGCATGGGCAACCTGATACACCATTCTCACTGCTACGGGGAAGATGGCAGGGCCGGAGAAGCCACCCATTTTATTAGCGATAACCGGCTTTCTCGTTTTAAGATCAATTCTCATGCCGAGAAGGGTGTTGATAAGGCTGATTCCGTCAGCACCTGCAGCCTCGCATGCCTTTGCGATAGCAACAATATCGGTAACGTTAGGTGAAAGCTTAACGATAAGTGGCTTGGTCACCACAGCCTTCACTGCCCTGACAACCTCTGCTGCTCCCTCGGGACTTGTGCCGAACGCCATACCTCCTCCGTGAACGTTGGGGCAGGAGATATTCAGCTCAATCCAGCCGATCTGCTCCTCCTTATCAAGCATAGCGCAGGTCTTTACGTATTCATCAACAGAAAAGCCCGAAACGTTAGCCATAACAGGCTTACCAAAGCACTTTTTCAGCTTGGGAAGCTCCTCGGAGATAACTCTCTCCACGCCCGGATTCTGAAGTCCGACAGCGTTTATCATACCGTTCGGACACTCGGCAATTCTCGGGGTGGGGTTGCCGAATCTTGGCTCTAAGGTCGTTCCCTTAAAGGAAAACGTACCGAGAATATTTATGTCGTATATCTCTGCGAATTCATAGCCGAAGCCGAAGGTTCCCGACGCAGGAATTATCGGATTGTCAAGCTCGATACCGAGAAGATTTACTTTTGTATTAAATTCTTCATTCTGCATTCTGCATTCTGCATTCCTCATCACCAAAGCACCTCCTCTTTTTTCATAACAGGGCCTTCCTTACAGATACGCTTATATCCCGTAATGGTCTTACAGGAGCAGCCCATACATGCGCCGAAGCCACAGCCCATTCTCTCCTCGAAGGACATCTGTCCACTTGTATTGCTCGCATTATAAACTGCCTTAAGCATAGGCTCGGGACCACAGGTGTAGAAATATGTATAATCAACACCGTCCATTGCGTTGGTAACGAATCCCTTTACGCCAACAGAGCCGTCTGCAGTGGCAACGATAACCTTAGCACCAAGCGCCTCAAACTCCTCTTTATAGAAAACCTCATCGGCTGTATTGAAGCCGAGAATCACGGTAGGATGCTTTCCCTCTCCGATAAGCTCACGGCAAAGCATATACATAGGTGGAACACCTGCGCCACCACCGATAAGTAAGGGCTTGTCACCCGAAAAGGTGGTATCATAACCGTTGCCGAGTCCTGTAAGAAGTGAAAACTCCTCGCCAACCGATGCCTCAGCCATTTTCTCGGTGCCGTGACCCACCACCTTGAATATCAGGGTAAGTCTGTCGCCCGAAACGTCGCACACCGAAATAGGTCTGCGAAGGTAAAAGCCGTCAAGCTTTATATTAACGAACTGACCACATCTGATACCCTCGGTATCACCCGAAAGCTCCCATAGATAGGTGTTCTTCGCGATCAATATATTTTTTTCGAGTCTGAATAAAACGTCCTTCAAA
>JAFTON010000091.1 GCA_017463765.1 Clostridia bacterium
GAGCGCAAAAGGGATTCGTAACATTGCGCCTCGTTTCGCCGTGCGAAACAACAAAGTTGATGCCAAAATAAAGTGATAGCGATTAGTAAATACAACACCAGGCGCAAAATTCCCGCAGTAGCACCAACAAAAAGAGCATCCGTTCAGGATGCTCTTTTTTGCTCCTGTGAGGAACTCGACCCTGTTTTGCGCAGAGCGCAAAAGGGATTCGTAACATTGCGCCTCGTTTCGCGGTGCGAGACCTTGTAGTCGAAGCAAAATTCCTGCGATAACAGAGTTCTTATAATGCTCACTTTATATAACAATCTTTCCTCTAAATGCTAATAATTGATAATACTTTATAAGATTTTGTAGCCGAAAAGATTTTTTTGCCAAGAATGAAGGTTGCCATTGCTATCATAAATAATAGGTGTCATTGGTAACCAATATGTACCGGAATCTATTCTATATAATCCTAAAGAATTTAAGATCTTTTGTTCTTCTTCATCATAAATTCCAATGACCATATTCATCGCAATACCAATGTTGCTAGTTATTTTTGCTACGATCGGGTGTAGATGTGATTCTAATTTATCATCAGATGTTGGGCGAGTCATAAATACTATAACTTTTACTTTTTTAGGATAGTTGTATAAATTACGATAGTTAGCATCTCTGTAAGCTTTTTCCATTTCTTTTTCAAGTTCTTCAAATATTCTTTGGTTAGTACCCGCCTCGGCAAGACTTACTTTTCCTTTGTTGTGATTAATATGATCGGGTTCAAGTGAAAACGTTGAACAAACACGACCGGTAACAGAAGACAGTATTGCCGCGTCTAGGTTACTTAGTTCTTCTTTAGAGTAGTAGTAGCTATCTGATATCAGCGTAAAGTCTCCCTCCAAGTATTCCTTGTCAAGTCTTCCGTCATCAAATTTTAACTGTGTGAAGATTCTTCCTGAATAGGACAGTTTTTTTGCCGTTGCTTTAATTGCAGGTAGGATTTCGATGTCATTTACTGTAATGTTCTTAAAAAATTTTTCGAATCCTTTTAGACTGTACTTACTCTTTAAAGCTTGCTGCAATCTTTCTAATGATTTCTGCTTAATTTCCAACTCGTTCATTTTTTATCCTCTCCATTGCATAGATTTTCATCGTATAATATCGATGATAACGACATTATACCACATATTTGTGGTATTGTCAACACAAAATTGTGGTATAAGATATAATTTCTTGGGGAGGTGTTTTATGAAGAAGGAATTATCAAAATATCATAACAGATTGAAAGACTTGAGGCAGGATAAGGATCTTACTCAAAAAGAAATAGCAAATTTATTTTATCTTCAGCCAACACAGTATCAGAGATATGAGAACGGATATACCGATCTTCCTATGGAGTGGGCGAAAAAGTTTGCAAGATTTTACAATGTTTCAATTGACTACATAGCTGGGTTGATTGATTTTCCGGAAAAATTGGACAGATAAAAAGTCTGAATAAAGAGGTGAAACAAATCACTTCAATATTCAGACTTTTTCTTTTTATATTTTTCTTATTTTCGGGATCCCTATATAGTTAAGGTTATGTTTTTTAATTAATTTCATCGCGATATTAAGGGTTTCTTTGTTCAACAGATCATTGCTTGCATGAGCGTCAACGCCTATGGTAACGGGTGCACCGACTTTGCCTGCAATACTAAAGAAACGGTCGGATGGGTAGTGTCTGCTACCACGAATTCCCAGTAGATTTATTTCAAGTGGAATATCCAAATCACGAGAGGCGAGGCATAGCCTTTTGGCTTCTCTGAGATAGACATCCTCATCACCTGTAAAACAGACCAAATCGGGGTGGGCAATATAGCTGAACAGTCCCGTTTTCATGGCAGTAATTACCTCGTCAACGTAGGTTTTGAGATGCTCCTCGCTGTCGGTTGGTCCTATAGAGCCTTTTCCATCGGGATGCTCGCTTAATATGAAATGCTGACCGAGAATAAGATATTCTGCTCCGATATTTCTTGCAAATTTGAGCATTTCTTCAAAATACCGAGGATAGTATTCCATTTCAAATCCGATGGTAATCTTAATCTGATCCTTGTATTTTTTACGCAGATTTCGAATGCTTTCTATATAATCTGCTGCCTCGCTTACAGGCACGCGATAGCCATCGTCATAACCGTCGGGAAAGAGAAACGGCGCATGATCAGAGAAGCCGAGATACTTGATCCCGGCTTCAATAGCACATTTTACATAATCCTCGTCACTGTCTGTAGCATGACGGCATCTTGTAGTGTGAGTGTGAAAATTATAGTCCATTACTTAAGCAGAAACTTGTTGAAGCTCTTTTTGCCTCTCTTAACGAGAATACCGGTTTCAAGCTGCTCCTTAGTGATAAGAGTGCGAACGTCGGTAACCTTCTCACCGTCAACAGAAACGCCACCCTGCTCGATAGCACGTCTGCCCTCGGACTTTGAGGGAACCATCTTGCCGAGTACAAGCAGGCTGTTAAGATCAATTGCACCGTCAACAAGGCTTGCTTCATCAACCTCAACGGTGGGAGCGTTCTCTGCGCCACCCGAAACGAAGAGCGAGCGAGCCATTGCCTGTGCCTTTTCAGCCTCTTCCTCACCGTGAACAAGCTTTGTAAGCTCGTATGCGAGAATCTCCTTCGCAGTATTAAGCTGTGCACCCTCCCAGCAGTCCATCTTGTCAATCTCCTCAACAGGAAGGAAGGTAAGCATTCTGATACACTTGAGAACGTCTGCGTCAGCCACATTTCTCCAGTACTGGTAGAAGTCGTAGGGAGCAGTCTTGTTCGGATCAAGCCAAACGGCGCCGGATGCAGTCTTACCCATCTTCTTACCCTCAGAGTTGAGGAGCAGGGTAATAGTCATAGCGTGAGCATCCTTGCCAAGCTTACGTCTGATAAGCTCGGTACCACCAAGCATATTGGACCACTGGTCGTCGCCACCGAACTGCATATTACAGCCGTATTCCTTGAAGAGATGGTAGAAGTCGTAGGACTGCATAATCATGTAGTTGAATTCAAGGAAGGAAAGACCCTTTTCCATTCTCTGCTTATAGCACTCGGCAGAGAGCATTCTGTTAACAGAGAAGCAAGCGCCAACGTCACGAAGCACGTCAACGTAGTTAAGGTCGAGAAGCCAGTCTGCGTTGTTTACAAGAATAGCCTTGCCTTCACCGAAATCAATAAAACGTTCCATCTGCTTTCTGAAGCAGTCAACGTTGTGCTGTATGGTCTCGGTAGTCATCATCTGACGCATATCGGTTCTGCCCGAGGGGTCGCCTACCATAGCAGTTCCACCACCGATAAGTACAACAGGCTTATTGCCTGCCATCTGGAGTCTCTTCATAAGGCAGAGTGCCATAAAGTGACCAACGTGCAGCGAGTCGGCTGTGGGGTCAAAGCCGATGTAGAAGGTAGCCTTACCTTCATTGATCATAGTTCTGATCTCTTCTTCGTTTGTTACCTGGGCGATAAGTCCTCTGGCAACAAGTTCCTCATAGATTTTCATTGTGTTTCTCCTTGTATATATAATTTTCTTATCAAAATAAAAAAATCCTCGGGCAAAAACCCAAGGACGAATAATTTCGAATTTCGTGCTTACGAATTTCTAATTTTACCGTGGTACCACCTTGATTTACAAGTCATAAAATTCCATTAGTAAGGCTCCCTTGTGCAAAGGGAGCTCCTGCGTAGCAGGTGAGGGATTGTCACAACTTGCCTCATAACGCTATAACGGGCGTGAACCGTCAAACCCTACGCACTCTGAAACCAAGCTTCAAATTTGAACTCAGAGATGTATTCGCGAACGGAAACTCACGCGCCTCTCATCACCCGGCAACTTTCTGTTTTCCATTATCCGTCACTACTTCTTCTCGTCATCGCTTTTTTATTACTACAACATTATACAATAAAAAAATATAAAAGTCAACCGTTTTATTGACAAATTTCTTTTTAAGTGATATAATGGTCTTGCCAAACAAACTAAATATTTATGAAACCAAGGGCGTATTTTCTTTTTATGGGATATTTATACCCTTTTTTGGTCATAACATTTATATTGAATTTGATAAAATGCAAATTCCGTATAGATGTTGTGGCTTGCGCCCGTTTCTGTATTTAGTTTGTTTGGCGACGACTGGAATTTGCGTTTTTGTGCGACAATTTTGGTTGTCGCACTTTTATTTTTATATCATTATTTTAAAAGGGGAAAAGAAAATGAAAAAGCACGTAAGCATTATCATCGTGTTGCTCGCCTTCGTTTATTTGCTTGCTTCCTGCTACGGAGACGGTACGCATACTCACAGCTTCGGCGAATGGGAAACAGCCAAAGAGCCAACCTGTACCGAGGATGGCGAGAAGGTACGCTATTGCGCTTGTGGCGAAGAGCAGATAAAACCCATCTATGCCGGTGGTCACACCGAGATTGTTGATGAGGCTGTCGAAGCTACCTGTACCGAAGCAGGCCTCACCGATGGTAAGCATTGCAGCGTTTGCAGCGAGGTTATAGTTGCGCAGACTGTTGTAGCTGCTAAGGGGCATGCCGAGGTTGTTGACGTGGCGATAGAGCCTACCTGCACCACTACGGGCAAGACCGAAGGAAAGCATTGCTCCACCTGTAACGAGGTTCTCATAGCTCAGACAGAGGTTCCAAAGGCTTCACACACTTACGATGACCAATATGACGAAAGCTGTAACGTATGCGGCTTTGTTCGTGATGCCGAATGCGCACATACGGAGGTCACCATTCTTCCTGCGAAGGACGCAACCTGCACCGAAAGCGGTCTTACCGAAGGTAAGGTGTGCGTAAAGTGTGAGGAAATTCTTGCTGCACAGACTATTATCGATGCCAAGGGGCATACCGAGGTTATTGACGAAGCAGTAGAGCCTACCTGTACCGAAACCGGACTTACCGAGGGTAAGCATTGCAGCGTTTGCAGCGAGGTTCTTGTTGATCAAACAACTTTGGATGCAAACGGTCATAGCTTCGAAAACAGACTTTGCACTGTCTGTGGCGAATGGGATTACAGCAAGGGTCTCGAATTTGTTTCCAACGGTGAGGGTACTTGCTGTGTTAAAAGTATCGGCGATTGCGAAGATGCAGAGATTATTATTCCTCACTACTCTCCTGATAATGAGAAAGTAACAAGTATTTATGGTAGAGCATTTTCTGATTGCAGATCGTTGACGAGCGTTATAATTCCTGAAACCGTAACCGTTATTGGTTCTTATGCGTTTTCAGGATGCTTGAGTCTTGATAATGTTGTTCTTCCCGAGGGCTTAACTGAAATTGGCCGTTACGCATTCCAGTATTGCTGGAGCCTTGAAAGTATAACAATTCCCGATGGCATTACTATGTTGGAGGGTGCAATGTTCTTTGATTGCAAGAGTCTTGCCAAGATTAATATCC
>JAFTON010000092.1 GCA_017463765.1 Clostridia bacterium
ATAGTAATGCCTGTCGTATTCTGCCTTGCGTACCTTACCGACCTGTCCTTCTACCTCCTGCTTCCTATAGTTCTGGTAGTGGAGAATCTGAAGCTGCTTCCCGGACTTATTCTCGTTCATAAGGGTATTTGGGTAAGACAGCTTAAGGTTGACTCATAATTTTTAATAAAAACAGGGTATTTATTCTCCGTTTTTCATATCTTTATAAATTATTTTATAAAAGTATGTTATTTGTTCATTTTTATGGTGTATAATTGTTTGAAATAACTTTGAAGGAAAAATACTATGCTTGAATTGCGCAATATCAAAAAAGACTATATCACTTCATCCGAGACGGTAAACGCCCTTCGTGGAGTGGATATTGTATTCCGTGACAAAGAGTTCGTTTCGATACTCGGCCCGTCGGGCTGTGGCAAGACCACTCTTCTTAACATTATCGGTGGACTTGACAGATATACCTCGGGCGATCTTGTGATAAACGGCAGGAGTACAAAGCTCTACCGTGACAGAGATTGGGACGTATACAGAAACCACCGTGTAGGCTTCATCTTCCAGAGCTATAACCTTATTCCTCACCAGACGGTGCTTGGCAACGTGGAGCTTGCTCTCACCATCGCAGGTATTGATAAGGAGGAGAGGGTAAGACGTGCTAAGGCTGCACTTGATAAGGTCGGACTGTCGGACCAGTATTATAAGAGACCCAATCAGCTTTCGGGTGGTCAGTGCCAGCGTGTAGCCATTGCGAGGGCACTTGTAAACGAGCCTGAAATTCTCCTTGCCGACGAGCCCACCGGTGCACTCGATACCGTAACAAGCGTGCAGATTATGGAGCTTATCCGTGAGATTGCAGGCGAGCGTCTGGTAATAATGGTAACCCACAACCCCGAGCTTGCAGAGCAGTATTCCACGAGAATAGTAAGACTCCTTGACGGCGAGATTATCGAGGATACCAACCCGGTAGGTGATGAGGAATATAAGGCATCTACAGAGAGCGAGACCGAAGAAAACACTCCCTCCGAGCCGAAAAAGCAGGAGAAGGTAAAGAAGGAAAAGGCAAAGATGTCCTTTTTCACAGCCTTTCGTCTGTCGGCAAGAAACCTTATCTCCAAGAAGGGCAGAACGACTATGGTCGGCTTCGCAGGCTCTATCGGTATTATCGGAATTGCTCTTGTTCTTGCCTTTTCTGCAGGTATAAAGGGCTATATCGCCTCAATGCAGGACGATATGCTGTCGGGCAATCCTATTACCATTCAGAAAACCGCCTTTGATATGGGCGCAATAACCGATATGATGGAAACCGATGACAAGATAGAGATTATCAAGAACCCGAACAGTGTTTACATTTCCTCGGTAATCGAGCATCTTATCAAAACCCAGGACGATCTCGGTAATATTATGGTGGAAAACGAGATAACGGCAGATTACGTAGAATACGTAAAGGCGATGCCGAAGGAGTATTATAATACCATGACTCTTGGCTACGGTCTTGATTTTTCGAAAACCATATTTACCGATTTTTATGAAACCCAGAACGGAGAGGGACGTCATATTTCGGTAAAGCAGCTTACGGATATTTATAAATCGGTTATCGGCGAGACCGAGTATAAGGACCTTGCCGTAATGATAGACCGACTTGCTCCCAACTTCAACCAGGCACCCGATAACATGGAATATATTAACAGTCAGTATGATCTGCTCTCGGGTAAGGTTGCTACCGAGAAGGATGAGATAATGCTTGTTCTTGATTCTGAGGATGAGCTTACCGACCTTCTTCTTGCAAGACTTGGATATTACTCTCAGGCTGAGTTCCTTGAGATTATCAATAAGGCAAGCAATAAGGATGAGGCAGGCAATCCCGTATATAATGAACAGCTTTACCGTGAGTATTTCACCTACGAGGAGCTTCTCGGCAAGACGCTCGCCTGGTATCCCACAGACAGCATTTTTGACACCACAGAGCTTACAATCACGATTCCCGGTGGTGGAAGCACCACAACCATTGCTCCGGTTTACACAGGTGAGATGGAGTCTGCCTCTGCCGATGCGATGACTCTTAAGGTGGTCGGCATCCTTGCACCGAAGGACACGATTTCTTACGGTGTTATGGGCTCGGGCGTTTATTACACCAAGGCACTTACCGATTACAGCCTTGAGGTAAACCGTGACTCCGAGTTTATCGACTTCCTTATCGGTGATGAGGAAAAGAAGGATGATTACCTTACCTCCTTTACCTATAAGTACGACTACCTTCCTTACGATGCCTTCGACGGTGGGGGCATCAATGAGGAAATGCGTAAAACCAACGACAAGGGAAGCGTATTCTCAATATCCAATAACCGTGAGACTATTGCAAAGGCACTCGGTGGTGTGAGTGTTGCTTCAAGTATCAGGATTTATCCTATATCCTTCGATGATAAGAACCTTGTTACAAGCTACCTTGATAAGTGGAACGAGGATCACGATAAGGTGACATACACCGACAGTCTTGAATTGGTTATCAATATGGTCAACACTATGATAGACATTATTTCTTACGCACTGATTGCTTTTACCTCCATATCGCTGGTGGTATCTACCGTTATGATCGGAATTATCACCTACGTGTCGGTTGTTGAGAGAATAAAGGAAATTGGCGTTATCCGTTCGCTCGGTGGACGTAAGCGCGACGTTTCCAACCTCTTTATTGCCGAGACGGCGATTATCGGACTTCTGGCAGGAGCTATCGGTATCGGTGTTACCTATCTTGTGTCTGCGATAGTAAACCTTATACTTACACCTCTTATCGGCTATCCGAATATTGCAGCCCTCCCGATTTCAAATGCAATATTCCTCGTCTGCCTCAGCATCATTCTTACGCTTATCTCGGGACTCGCTCCTGCGAAGAGCGCTGCTAATAAGGATCCCGTTGTGGCACTCAGAACTGAATAAAATATATTTTCAAGAGGTGTGTCCTGTGATGCACCTCTTTTCCTGAGCAGCGTTTTATTAGTGCTAACATGCTCGGTGCCTTTTCGCGCCCCGTTGGAATTTGGGACGGTCTGCAAGCAGACTTCCGAAAACGCTTGAAGCTTATCATTCTGCCCGAAGGGCTTCTTGAATGAATGTTTGAAAGATATTGGTAGTAGTAATTATTTTTACTTGGTTTTGTTTATTTTGAATTGGATTAGATTATCTTATATTTATTTATATTATCTTTTATTATATTGTGGATCCAAAAAAGTCCCGAAAGCCTTGAAATATCTGACTTTCTTATGTGTCATCAGCGCATCAGCAGTGCTTTAACGGAGCTATTCGCTATATCCAACGGTGGTCTATAGGTTATGAACGGTGGGTCTTTTGTAAACGGTACGCAAATCACAACAAGCCGTCGGATATTGTATAGAGCCAGGAGTATAGAATCAGATACGCTTTGCATACCGTTCCCGTGAAAGACTTTCCCACATATCCACATTTTTGGTTTTAGTGCATTTTGCATAATGAAAAACTGCTTTTATTATAATCATTTTCCTTTTTTATCTCTTGACTTTAAAATAATACTATGTTATAATATTAAGGATAATTTAAAAGCAAAAGGAGATGTGTATTATGATAGCTATTTTCCGTGACGCGCTTGTGTACGAAAAGGGTGTTATGAAAAAGGTTAATATGCATTTTGACGGTATGGCTCTTTCTGTTTTCGAAGGTGACGTATCTGTTTTTGACTCCTCTGTTATTTTTGATAATACTGTTATTTTACCCGGTCTTTGTGATGTTCACGTTCATCTCAGAGAGCCGGGCTTTTCTTATAAAGAGACTATAAAGTCGGGTACGCTGGCTTCTGCTCACGGTGGCTACACTGCCGTTTGCTCAATGCCTAACCTTAATCCCACTCCCGATTCGAGAGAAAATCTTGAAAAGCAGCTTGAAATAATCAGGCGTGACGGTGTGATTAAAGTTCTTCCGTACGGTACTATTACCAAGGGAGAGGCAGGCGAGAGCCTTGCAGATATGGAGGAGATGGCAGAGGACGTCTGTGGTTTTTCGGATGACGGTCGGGGTGTGCAATCCCGTGAAATGATGCGCGAGGCAATGCTGAAGGCGAAGGCGCTTGGTAAAATGATCGTGGCACACTGTGAGGATAACTCACTGCTCCGTGGTGGCTATATTCACGACGGCGAGTATGCGAGGGAGCACGGACACCGTGGGATCTGCTCTGAGAGCGAGTGGGGACCGATTAAGCGAGATATTGAACTGATAGAGGAGACAGGCTGCCCATATCACGTTTGCCACATTTCCACAAAGGAGAGCGTTGAGATAATCAGACAGGCGAAGGCGCGTGGCGTTGATATTACCTGCGAGACCGGGCCACATTATATTCTGCTCGATGACTCACGTCTTCAGGAGCATGGGCGCTTTAAGATGAATCCACCCCTCAGATCACCCGAGGACAGAGAGGCGATACTCGAGGGAATTCTCGACGGTACGATAGATATGATCGCCACCGACCATGCACCCCATTCGGCAGAGGAAAAGTCCCGTGGACTTGAAAAGAGCGCGATGGGTGTTGTGGGAATAGAAACAGCATTCCCACTGATGTATACCCATCTTGTCAGGACGGGAATAATAAGCATGGAAAAGCTTGTAAATATTATGAGTGTGCGCCCGAGAGAGAGATTTAAGATTACCTCAGACGCAGGCTTCACGGTGTTTAAGCTTGATGAAAAATATAAGATTGACCCGTCTGACTTCTTGTCGATGGGTAAGGCAACTCCCTTTGAGGGGAAGAGGTATACGGCAGATGTATTCTGACCGTGTATAACGGAAAAGCAGTTTATTCAGAAATTAATTAAGCGAGGTTAATAAAATGGCAAAGAGAACAGATATAAAGAGAATTATGATAATCGGCTCTGGACCTATCGTTATCGGTCAGGCTGCAGAGTTTGATTACGCAGGCACGCAGGCTTGTCTTGCACTTAAGGAGGAGGGCTATGAGGTGGTTCTCGTTAACTCCAACCCTGCAACCATTATGACCGATACCACTATTGCCGATAAGGTTTATATGGAGCCTCTCACACTGGAATACGTTGCAAAAATTCTCAGATATGAACGTCCCGATGCCATTCTTCCCGGTATCGGTGGACAGACAGGACTTAACCTTGCTATGCAGCTTGAGAAAAAGGGCATTCTTAAGGAGTGTCGCGTAGAGCTTCTCGGCACAAGCTCGGAGTCTATCGAGAGGGCAGAGGACAGAGAAAAGTTCAAGGAGCTTTGCCAGTCCATAGGCGAGCCTACCATTCCCTCCGAGATCACCTATGATCTTGATGAGGCTAAGGCTGCCGCAAAGCGTATCGGTTATCCTGTTGTTCTCCGTCCTGCATTCACCCTCGGTGGTACGGGTGGTGGCTTCGCATATAACGAAGAGGAGCTTATCGAGATCGGTATCAATGCCTTCAAGCTTTCTCCCGTTCATCAGGTTCTTATCGAGAAGAGCGTCAAGGGATATAAAGAAATCGAGTTTGAGGTTATGCGTGACGGAAGCGATCACGCCATCACTATCTGTGGTATGGAGAGTATCGACCCGGTTGGCGTTCACACAGGCGACTCTATCGTTGTTGCGCCCATTATGACTCTCTCGGACGCCGATAAAAAAATGTTGAACGATTCGGCTATAAAGCTGATAAAAGAACTGAAAATAGAGGGTGGATGTAACGTTCAATTTGCATTAAACCCAGAAACAAGCGAATATTATCTTATTGAGGTTAACCCCAGAGTATCGAGATCCTCTGCGCTTGCATCAAAGGCGAGTGGCTATCCTATAGCAAGGGTTACTGCAAAGATAGCCGTAGGTATGACACTTGAGGAGATCAAGGTAGCAAATACAAACGCAGCCTTTGAGCCTCGTCTTGATTACGTTATCACAAAGCTTCCCAGATTCCCCTTCGATAAGTTTACGGCTGCATCCAACACCCTCGGCACACAGATGAAGGCTACGGGTGAGGTTATGGGAATTGGATCTACCTTTGAAGAAAGCCTTCTCAAGGGCATTCGTTCTCTTGAAACAGGTGTATATCATCTGCATCATCCGAAATTTGATGCAATGGGCGACGGCGAGATAAAGGAATATCTCACCCAGTTCAGAGATGACAATATTTTTGCTATTGCAGAGCTCTTACGTCGCAGAATAACCGTTGACGAGATCCACGAGATCACAAAGATTACTCCCTTCTTCCTGGAAAAAATCAAGCACATCATTTTCTGGGAGGAGATTCTTAAGGAAAACCAAGATGCAGGCAATCTGCGTGAAGCAAAGGAAATAGGTTTCTCTGACAAATATCTTGCGAAGGTATGGGGCTGGACTGAAAAGGAGGTAAGAGATTATCGCCACCAGTGGAACGTGAGACCCTCCTTCAGAATGGTTGATACCTGCCACACCGGTGCGTATATACCCTATTTCTATTCTTCATACAAGGGCGAGAATTCCTCGGTGCTTACCGATAAAAAGAAAATCATTGTTCTGGGAGCAGGTCCCATCCGTATCGGTCAGGGCGTCGAGTTCGACTACTCCACCGTTCATGCCGTTTCTACAATCAAAAACTCCGGCTACGAGGCTATTATTATTAACAATAACCCCGAAACCGTTTCCACCGACTACACAACGGCGGACAAGCTCTACTTTGAGCCTCTGACTCCCGAGGACGTTATGAATATTATCGAGTTCGAGAAGCCCGAGGGCGTTATCGCATCTCTCGGAGGTCAGACTGCCATTAACCTTGCCCGTCCTCTGACGGATATGGGTGTAAGAATAATAGGCACCGACTGCGACGCTATTGACAGAGCCGAAAACCGTGATTCCTTTGAGAAGCTTCTTAAGGAGCTTAATATTCCTCAGCCCGAGGGCAGCGCCGTTACTAGGATTGAGGACGGTGTTAAGGCAGCAACGAGAGTCGGATATCCCGTTCTCGTACGTCCCTCCTTCGTGCTTGGTGGAAGAGCTATGCAGATCGTTGCAAACGAGGATCAGCTTCGCCACTACCTTAAGACTGCCGTTGAGATTGATGAGGACAAGCCTGTTCTTGTTGACAAGTATATCAGTGGTAAGGAGGTTGAGGTTGACGCTATCTGTGACGGACGCGACGTATTCGTGCCCGGAATTATGGAGCTTGTAGAGCGTACAGGTATTCACTCGGGTGACTCTATCAGCGTTTATCCTACCTTTTCTATCTCCAACAAGGTGAAGGGAACTATCCTTCAGTATGCAAAGAAGCTGGGTCTCGGCATCGGCATTGTGGGACTTTATAACATTCAGTTTATCGTTGATAACAACGATGAGGTTTATATTATCGAGGTAAACCCCAGATCCTCCAGAACCGTACCCTTCTTAAGTAAGGCGACAGGCTATAGCCTTGCCGACATTGCAACAGAATGTATTCTGGGCAAGACTCTGAAGGAGCAGGGAATATTTGACCTCTATCCCGAGGAAAAGAAGAGATGGTACGTTAAGGTGCCTGTATTCTCCTTCAACAAGCTTCGTGGCCTTGACGCATATCTCTCGCCTGAGATGAAGTCTACCGGTGAGGCTATCGGCTATGACGACAAGTATTACCGTGCGCTCTATAAGGCGCTGCAGGCATCCGGAATGCATCTGCAGAACTACGGTACCGTTCTTGCGACTATTGCAGACTGTGATAAGGATGAGTCGCTTCCTCTTATCCGTCGCTTCTATAATCTGGGCTTCAATATCGAGGCTACCGAGGGTACTGCCAAGTTCCTTAAGGATAACGGCATCCGTACCCACGTTCTGAAGAAGCTCTCAGACGGCTCGGATGAGATCGCAGACTCCATTCGTCAGGGACACATTGCATACGTTGTTAATACCTCGGATGCATCAAGCTCGGGCGTTATCCGTGACGGCTTCGAGATCAGAAAGTACGCTACCGAAAACAACGTGACAGTGTTCACCTCTCTCGACACCGTTCGCGTGCTTCTCGACGTGCTTGAGGAGACTACACTTACAATTTCAACTATTGATTCATAAGGATAAATTAATGGCTAAAGTAACGAAAACGACCTATAAACGAACCTATTCTAACGGCGATATTTACGAGGGTCCACTTTTAAACGAACGTCCTACCACCGAGGGAAAATACACCTTTGCAAACGGTGACGTTTACGCAGGTGAGTACAACGAAAACGAGATTCCATCGGGTAAGGGTAAAATATGGTTCAAGAACGGCGATGTGTATGAGGGCGAATTCAAAAACGGAAAGCCCCACGGTTATGGAAAACACAGCTTTGCCGGTGGCACAGACGTCTATCAGGGTGAAATACACAAAGGACTCTTCCACGGCTACGGAAAATATTACATTAACGGACGTATTCAGTACGACGGCTACTGGAAAAGGGATTATAAATGGGGCCAGGGAAGGCTGTATTACGATGACGGAAGGCAGTTTGTAGGCTTTTTTATAAACGACAAGAGGTATGGCCGCGGTATTATGTATTTCGCAGATGGTGACGAGTATGAGAGGTTCGAGGGGCTTTACTTTAACGACAACGCCTTCTACGGAACCGAATACCGTCGTGATGGCATGACCTACAAGGGCTTCTTCAAGAACGATATGCGTGAGGGACGTGGTACAATCACCTATGCCGACGGCTATAGCTTTAAGGGATATTTTGACGATGACAAGATCGTTATGCATAAGACGGCAACTGTAGTGTATCCCGACGGCGAAAGCTACACCGGAATATTTACCTCTGACGGAAAATTCCTGAACGGTAAGTATACCTATTCAAACGGAGAATACTACGACGGAGCCTGGAAGGACGGTAAATATCACGGACATGGCACCTACAAATATAAGAACGGTGATATGTACGTTGGTAGCTGGAAAGACGGAAAACGCTTCGGAAAGCATGACTATCATTGGGCAAACGGAGAGGTTTGCTACGGTGGAACCTATCATTCAGACGGAACATCATCGGGAACTGTGACCCGTCCGGACGGTACTACCTATTACTGCAGATGGGATAAAAACGGCAAATCTATCATATAAGGAGATTTATTTTGAAGGACGTTTTATTCAGACTTGAAAAAAATATATTGATCGCGAAGAACACATATCTATGGGAGCTTTCGGGTGATACCGAGGGTATCAGATGCGGGCAGTTCGTTAATATAAAGCTTGACGGCTTTTACCTTCGCAGACCAATCTCGGTGTGCGACGTCTCGGGCGACAGGCTTACACTGATATTCAAGGTGGTGGGCCACGGCACCGAGAAAATGGCTGAGGCATCGGTTGGCGAGGAGTTTTCACTTCTTACAGAACTCGGCAACGGATATGATACCACCCTTTCGGGTGACAAGCCCTTACTTATCGGTGGTGGCGCAGGTGTTCCACCTATGTATATGCTTTGCCGTGAGCTTATCGGAGAGGGAAAGCATCCTACCGTGATTCTCGGCTTCAATACAGCCGA
>JAFTON010000093.1 GCA_017463765.1 Clostridia bacterium
CGGCTCGGTCACACTCGGGGTCTGACAGTCCACTGGACTGTCATTCAATACCCTCGTGCCGCTACGCTACGTTTACTCGCTCGACGTATGCCAATACGCCTCACGCTCGCAAACGAAGATTTCTGCTCTAAATCAAGCAAGCCCCAAAAGGTGCTTTGCACTAAGAATTCAGCAGTTGATGTCTTTACTATCCGCAAAGCCTTGATATTGCTGAATTCTTAATGACTCAGCTCCTTAAAATGCCTGAACGTATTAAAATGAAAATAAAGATGGAGGCAAGAAAGCCTTGTGTAAGCTTCATTATGAAGTATCTTATTTTTGATACGTCGGAGGGAATAAAAGAGAAGGCCTGCAGATGTACCGACAGACCGGAAAATCCAAGTGCAAATGCTGAAATAATCAGCTTCAGCTCTAATGATAGTGTCGGAGATTTTACAGCGAGCTTTATAGCATTAGTAACCTCACACAGAACCGAAAACGATAATAGGATACCCTCGTTTTTTACCATACCGGAAATAAGTCCAAGCACGCCTGAGAAAAAGACTATACAGGATGCAACGTTGAGTGAATTAAGCCCGGCAGATTTGATTGAGTCGATAAGATTAAAGCTCTGCCGCGAATTATCGTATGCTTCTGAGATATTTCCTGATGCTCTTCTGAAAATAATTCCTGTTAGCATAGAGGAAAGGATTATTGAAAAATATAGTATCAAACCATAAAAAATGTTTCCAAGCATACCTGCACCAACTCCCGAAACAACAAAAGCGAGCGATGGATTGTTGGTAAATCCGATAAGCCTTTCCAGCTCATCCTTTGTGATTTTTCTTTCCGTATATAGCTGTGACGCAACCTTAGCTCCTACCGGGAAACCGCAAAAATAGCCTGATATCAAGGCAGAAAAAGCACATCCCCTGATTCCGAAAAGCCTTTCAAAATTCCGAGAAAGAAAGCCTTTCGGGTTTATGGAGTATAGTGCGCTCCAAAGATCCGACAGAATGAAAAATGGAAATAAGGTGGGTATTACCGTGGTGAAGGAGAAGAGAAATCCGTTGTATATTTCACCTCTCAGCCTGTCTGCCATAAGTATCATTGTTACTGCAAATCCGAGGCAAAGAACCGTAGGAATTTGCACAATGATGCATTTCTTTATTTTATTCACTGCCTCGCACGTCATTTTTTACCTCCTCAAACATACATATTTATTGTAATGTTATGAAGGGATAATTTAAATTATGACAGAAAAAAACAAAGTCGGACATAATAAATCCGATAAACCCCGTCCTTCTTCATCTTTTCATCTCGAGGCAGAAAGAAGTCGCAAGGGTATGGCGATTATAATAGGTGGTATTATTGGAATCAGCGATTTTTCGGAAAGCCAAATAATACTTAACAGTCACTCAGGAAGAATAGCCGTAGAGGGAAAACACCTTTTTATAAGCGTTTATGAGGGTGGCAACGTAGAGGTTAGTGGTAGAGTTGAGGTAATTTCATTTAAATATGGTAAGAATTGATTTATTTATTTTTGGTTACAGAAGATTAAAGATAGAACCGGAGCAGCTTAGTCTGTTTTGCTCATTACTTCTCAGAGCTTCCATTCCTTCAACTATTAATAATGATGGAAGTATAACGATAAGAGAAAGAGATTTTGAAAAAATCAGGAAGATAATAAATGGCAGAATTGATTTTACTTATTCAGAGTCGCTTGGCATATCAGGTTGGTGGAAAAGGCTCGAGCATAAGGCTGTAGTAGTTTCGTCTTTCTTATTATCCGTGTTGATTGTTGTATTTCTTTCCGGGCTTATATGGGATATTCGGGTAGATGGAAATGAAAAAATTACAGATACTGAAATTATTCTCGCTCTCAGGGACTCTGGCTTTGAAATTGGTGGAAGATGGGGTGGAGTTGATCTCAGTAAAACAGAGACCAATATTCTTGACAGTCATCCTGAAATTGCATGGATAAATATTAACAGAAGGGGAAGCGTTGCATATATCAGCCTTATTGAAAAGGATCAGAATAACGAGGAAAATATTAATCTTGTTAATCGCCCCTCAAATCTTATTTCAACGGTTGATTGTGTTATAGAGGAGATTACGGTAAGGCAAGGTATTGCCGTAGTGAAGCCCGGTGACGTTGTTAAACGTGGAGATATACTTGTTGTCGGAGTTCTGCCGGAAGAGGCAGGTGGTGGATTATGTCCTGCCGATGCAAGTGTAATAGGACGTGTAAAAGATACTGTCAGTGTTCAAATTGATCGGGAATATGATAAAAAAATCGAAATCCAAAGAAAAATCTATTCTTGCAGCTTAAAAATCTTTAATTTTTCTATAAATATTTTCAAAAGATATAGAAATTTGACAAATGAATGTGTTATAATAGAAAATGAAATAAAATTTTCACTTTTCGACAAAGTCTCACTTCCATTCTCCATAATCACAGCTCACGTTATAGAATATAGTTATGAGAATGCAGCTTATTCCGATGAGCAGCTTTGCGAGATTGGGGCACAAAGGCTGTCATCGCTTACCATGTCACGTATTGAAGCCGCTGACTTGTTGAAGATGAGAGCAACGGGTGAGTTTACCGAAAAGGGTTATCGGATAGAAAATGATATTACATTTCTCACGGAGATTTCCGAGAGAGTGATTATTGATACAGAATAAAGGAGCATATTTGTGACCGAAAAAATAGTAATGACCAATTCCAGTGAGGCAACGGCTGCTATATTCGGCTCGTTCGATTCGAACGTAAGAAAAATTGAACGTGCCTTTGACGTTCGTATTTCGAACAGAAATATCGAGACCGAGCACGGCGATGCAATTGTTGTCAGTGGAGATAGCGAAAACGTAAATAAAGCCGTCAGAACTCTTGAGTATCTTAAGCATATGAGTGGCGCAGGAGAAACCGTCAGCGAACAGAGTGTGGAATACGTAATTACGCTTGTCAACGACAATTGCGATGAGAGTCCGGAGAGTCTTGGACGTGACGTTATCTGCGTGACAAACCGAGGTAAGACGATTAAGGCTAAGACGTTAGGACAGAAAAAATACGTTGAAACAATAAAGAAGAATACCATAGTTCTTGGACTTGGTCCTGCCGGAACCGGTAAAACGTTTCTTGCCGTTGCCATGGCTGTTGAGGCACTGCGAAACAAGAGCGTAAACAGGATTATCCTTACCCGTCCTGCTGTAGAGGCAGGTGAGCATCTTGGCTTCTTGCCGGGTGACCTGCAGAGCAAAATTGATCC
>JAFTON010000094.1 GCA_017463765.1 Clostridia bacterium
AGGCATAAACACTGTCGAACAGCATTGTGATAAATACCCTGCCACCCGAGCGAATTGTATAGTAGGTTGAGGTAGCGAGCGCTGCGGCAGGCATTGTAAAGCCGAAGCAGATCATAACGAAGCTGGACAGGTCTCTTACAGCCTCGGTGGTGTTGTAAAGCAGGGGGAATACTCCCGAGAGGGCGAACTGGATACACATCATGATGCCACCCATAAACACAGCGAAGGCGAGCAGCTTTTTGTCGGTTTCCTTCGCCTCCTCAAGCTTACCTGCGCCAAGCAGATTACCTACGATTATCGCAATTGATGAGCTTAATGCAAAGTAGGACACGCTGAGCAGATTCTGCAGCGTAAAGGAAATATTCATTGCAGCCACCACGTCAAGACCACGGGTGGAATAGCACTGGTTACTTACCGTAACGGACAGCGACCAGAACAGCTCGTTGAGAAGAATGGGAGTACCCTTAATAAGAATCTGTCTGACAAGAGCCATAGGCACTCTGAAGTTTTTGAAAACGCCCACAGCGAAAGGATACTTCAGCTTGTGCCTGTGTGTCCAGATAACAAGTATGAAAAGCTCCACGAATCTTGACAGAACGGTTGCAATCGCAGCGCCCACAACACCAAGCGCGGGAAGCCCGAAAAGACCGAAAATCAGAAGGCCGTTAAACACAAAATTTGTTGCAATGGAAGCCACGCTTGCTACCATAGGCACAACGGTCTCTCCGGTCTCACGAAGGGTGGAGGCATATACCTGAGATGCCGCGAAGGGTAAAAGTCCGATCACGATAACCGAAAGATAGTCCTGTCCCGATTTAAAGGTCAATTCAAGATTTCCTTCGGTACCCTCGTGAAGAAAGGTGTTGATAAGAAAATCGCCACAGAAGCTGATAATGCCGACACCGATAATACCGATAACAGCACATATAATAAGCTTCATACGCATGGTATGCCTTACACCGTCCATATCACGTCTGCCGTTAAACTGTGCAGTAAAGATACCTGCGCCCGAGATCGCACCGAACACGGCAAGATTGAAAACGAAAATAAACTGATTTACGATAGCAACGCCCGACATCTGCTCGGTACCGAGAGCACCAACCATAAGGTTATCGAGCAGGTTAACCAGATTGGTTACGGCATTCTGTATTATCATCGGCAGCGTTATGGCAAGAACACCTCTGTAAAACGCACGGTCGCCGATATATCCTCTGAGTTTTTCCTTTAACTTCATTTTTATCCTCTGAAAAGTTTTTTACAGATTATTGTATCATATATTTATAGAAAAATCAATATATAAAAATCATATTTTTATTCTCACCTTTTTTTACCGACCTAAACAAAAAAACGCCGGGAATTTTGATAAAAACCCGGCATTATGTAAAGTAATATTTGCAAAAATCAGATTTCAAAGCCTACAAGCAAGCCACCCTGCTCTGCATAGAAGGAGCAAAGTCCACCTGCCATTCCAATATCAATTTCGGCAGAGGGATACTTTTCAAGAATTTTCGACTTCAGAAGCTCGGCTGCATTAAGGTTGTTCGCGTGATGAATCTTTACCCTGCCACCCTTATAACCGTCGCCAATCATATTGGCAACAATATCGTTTGCAGCATTAAGTGGACCACGGGACTTACATATCATCTCCAGAGTTCCAACGTCGCTTGCCCTGCCGATAGCACGAATGCCAAGCAAGCCTGCCATTTTCGCAACGATGGGATTAACTCTGCCGTTATTTGCAAGATTACGCATGCTTTCAAGAGCAAAGATAAGTCTGGTATGGTTAAGGTTATAGTCGGATATCTCGGTTTTAATCTCCTCAAAGTCCTTGCCCTCAAGAATAAGCTTGCGAAGTCTCTCAATAACGAGAGCATTCTCAGGTCCTGTTGAAAGGCTGTCTATAACCTGTACCTTTCTGTCGGGGTGCTCCTCAAGATAGCTTTTCATAGCCACGTTTGCAGCATTACAGCTACCCGAAAGATTGCTGGTAATAGTGATACAGAAAATATTCTCGGTGTTGCCGAACGCCTCAAGATACTCGCCCGAGCTGGGGCAGGAGGTGTGGGATTTACCACTGTATTTTTTTAAGTCTGACAGCATGCCGACAACGTCAAGCTCGCTGTTGTCAACATACTCCTTCTCGGTGGTGATTATCTTCAGAGGGACGCTCTCAAAAGGAATACCCGAAAGCTCTCTGATATCTGCAGATGAGTCGGTTACGATTTTAAAATTCATATAATTACTTCCTTTTTAAAAGTTTCTTCAACTATTATTGACTTTATTATATCATAATTTACACAATATGTCAACCTGTAAAATATTTCGTGATGTCCTGCTATTAATTACCGAAGCCGACAGATAAATATTTCTCGCCACCGTCCGGGAATATGACAAGTATATTTTTACCTCTGTTCTCCTCCCTCTTGCCAAGTGTAATGGCAGCTGAAATCGCAGCACCCGAGGAAATACCCGAAAAAATTCCTTCCAGACGTCCGAGAACCCTGCATGCCGAGGCTGCCTCGCTACCAGAAACAGCCATAACAAAATCTACCACCTCCCTATCAAAGAGTGGTGGCACAAAGCCTGCGCCAATCCCCTGAATGGAGTGACTTCCTCTTTTTTTCCCCGACAGTACAGCCGACTCGGAGGGCTCTACTGCCACCGTGATAACAGAAGGCTTTTTTTCCTTCAGATATCTTCCCGTTCCCGATATTGTTCCACCTGTTCCCACCCCCGATACGAAAATATCAACCTCTCCCCGCATATCCGAATAAATCTCCGGTCCCGTGGTATTATAGTGAGCAAGTCTGTTCATAGGGTTTTCAAATTGCGACAGGCTGCACGCAGCTTTTATCTCTGACAGAAGCTCGCCTGCCCTCTCTATCGCACCCTGCATTCCCTTCGCACCGTCACCGAGGACAAGCTCGCCACCATACGCAGCTATCAGCCTTCGCCTTTCCTCAGACATACTGTCAGGCATAACTATCACACATCGGCAGCCGTAGACAGAGGACAGCATTGCCAGAGATATTCCCATATTGCCACTCGTTGCCTCGACAATCACACTACCCCGTGAGATTATACCACGTCTTTTTCCGTCCTCCAGCATAAACAGTGCAGCCCTGTCCTTTACCGACCCCGAAGGATTAAAGCTCTCAAGCTTTGCATATAGACGGGCG
Organism: Clostridia bacterium; assembly: GCA_017463765.1. Lineage (GTDB taxonomy): Bacteria > Bacillota > Clostridia > Oscillospirales > CAG-272 > UBA1740. The sequence continues at coordinate 3,180 of JAFTON010000094.1, forward strand.
CAAAGACCAAAATGCTTTTCGACCGATGATAGCCTTACCACAGGCGTCCTTCCGATAAGATGGCTGACAGAATTAAAAATCACCTTAACTTTACCTCATTTTTCATAATCTGATTATTGACAAAAAGCCTTTATATGATATAATATACATACTAAGATAAAAATATTAAAGGAAAAATTGTATGAAGATAATAAAGAGAAACGGAGCAGAGGCAGTCTTTGACAGTGGCAAGATTTATGCTGCAGTCAGCAAGGCTAACGAGGCAGTAGAGCCAATACACCGTATATGTGACGATGATATCCGTGGCATAACCGACCGTGTAACCCAGATGTGCGAGACCCTCGGACGTGCCACCGGTGTGGAGGAAATACAGGATATGGTGGAGAGGGAGTTAATGTCGCTTGGCGCATATACTCTGGCAAAGGCATACATAACCTATCGCTATACCCGTGAGCTTGTCCGAAAGTCGAATACCACCGACGAGAGGATTATGTCGCTTATCGAATGCTCCAACGAGGATATAAAGCAGGAAAACTCAAATAAGAACCCTACCGTAAACAGCATTCAGCGCGACTATATGGCAGGCGAGGTTTCGAAGGATCTGACAACCAGAATTCTTCTTCCCCCCGATATTGTAAAGGCACACGAAGAAGGAATTATCCATTTCCACGATGCAGATTACTTTGCCCAGCATATGCACAACTGCGACCTTGTAAACCTTGAGGATATGCTTCAGAACGGAACGGTTATCAGTGGCACTCTTATTGAAAAGCCGAGGAGCTTTGCCACAGCCTGCAATATTGCGACACAGATAATAGCGCAGGTTGCCTCAAATCAGTACGGTGGTCAGTCCATAAGCCTTACCCACCTCGCCCCATTCGTTGACGTTAGCAGAAGGAAGCTTCGCTCAAGGGTAATATCCGAATTCAAGGAGGCAAATATCGAATGCACCGAGGAGCAGATTGAGAAGGTAACCGAGGCACGTCTTCGCGAGGAGATCAACCGTGGCGTTCAGTGCATACAGTACCAGGTTGTAACCCTGCTTACCACCAACGGTCAGGCACCCTTCATCACTGTATTTATGTATCTCGGTGAGGCGAAGGACGAGCAGACAAAGGCAGATCTGGCTCTCATTATCGAAGAGGTGCTGAAGCAGCGTATTCAGGGCGTAAAGAATGAGAAGGGTGTATGGATAACACCTGCCTTCCCCAAGCTTATCTACGTATTGGAAGAGGATAATATCCACGAGGACTCAAAATATTATCACCTCACCCGTCTTGCAGCAAAATGCACTGCAAAGCGTATGGTTCCCGACTATATCTCCGAGAAGATAATGCTGAAAAACAAGATCGACAAAAACGGTGTCGGTCATTGCTATACCTGTATGGGATGTCGCTCCTTCCTTACCCCATACGTTGACAAGGACGGCAAGCCCAAGTATTACGGACGCTTCAATCAGGGTGTGGTTACGGTAAACCTTGTTGACATCGGTCTGTCTGCGAAGGGGGATATGGAGCTGTTCAGACAGATATTCGATGAGAGAATGGAGCTATGTCACAGGGCGCTTCGCTGCCGTCACGAAAGACTGCTCGGCACACGCTCCGACGCTGCGCCTATACTCTGGCAGTACGGCGCGCTTACAAGGCTTAAGTCGGGTGAGAAAATTGACGATTATCTTTACGGTGGCTATTCCACCCTCTCACTTGGCTATGCGGGGCTTTGGGAATGTGTGCGTGCTCTGTCGGGCAAAAAGCTTACCGAGCCCGAGGGAGAGGCTCTCGGACTTGAGATAATGCATATGCTTAACTCATACACTGCAAAATGGAAGGCAGCCGAGAATATCGACTACTCGCTCTACGGTACTCCACTTGAGAGCACCACGTATAAGTTTGCGAAATGTCTGCAGAGCCGTTTCGGTATTATCGAGGGTATCACGGACAGAAGCTATATTACAAACTCATATCACGTTCACGTGACAGAGGAGATCGACGCATTTGAAAAGCTGTCTCTTGAAGCCAAGTTCCAGGCACTCTCTCCGGGTGGTGCAATCTCCTACGTTGAGGTGCCGGATATGCAGAGCAATATCGAGGCTGTGCTTGACGTGATGAGATACATCTACGACCATATTATGTATGCCGAGCTTAATACCAAGAGCGACTACTGCCAGGAGTGTGGCTACGACGGCGAGATTTTAGTTGTCGAGGACGGCGGCAAGCTTGTATGGGAGTGTCCCAACTGTAAAAACCGTGATCAGACCAAAATGAACGTAGCAAGACGAACCTGTGGTTATATCGGTACACAATACTGGAATCAGGGCAGAACAAGCGAGATAAAAGACAGAGTTTTGCATCTTTAATGGCTGTTTTGTAAATATTATTTTACATTATGCGACAAAAGGGCGAGGTGTTTTCTTTTTTCCTCGCCCTGTTATTTTTGTTTTTTTGACTACGGTTATCACAGTTTGAAAAGACAAATTACTCGTTTTCCATATAGTGAGAGCCATTTTTCATGCCACCCATCATGGTGGTAAGGCTTCTTGTTTTACAGGAACAAAAGCTCTTTATCTTCTCGCCGATGCTCAATGCACCTGCCGTTGCGAGACCGATGACAAGAAGGGTTGCGTAAGGATGTCGCATTATACTACCTTTTTTGCTGTTAAACATACTTTTTTCTCCTTTTTTAGAGTTATTTATATTTTTTACAGCATAGGCAAAAATTATTTATATCGTTGACAAACTTTTAATAATAATGTAAAATATAAAAAAGAGAGAATTATTTGACCGAAAGGATTCACCGATGATAAAGTGTAAGGGATGTGGAAAAAATAATCACGGCTATGAGCCGATCTGTCCGAGCTGTAAGGCCGCCGTAGAGCTTAGCGAAGCTGAGGCAACCGAGCTTATTCATGAGTCGGAAGAGGCTTTATCAAGAAACGATTTTCTGAAGGCCGTTGAAATATATAAATTCCTGGCTGCTGCAGGCAATGCCGACGGTGAGCGTGAGCTTGGACTTATTCTTGAAAAGGGTGTGCTTCTGCCACGCGATCTCAATATGGCGACCCAGTATTTCTTCTCTGCTGCAAAGCGTGGAGACAGACTTTCGGCATATAAATATTCACGTCTGGTCGTAGGAAACCGAGCTTTAGCCGACTATTGGCTCGCCTGCTCTGCGCTTCTTGGCTGCAAGGAGGCTTATGCAGATGCCTTTGCACTTTATGCCGGCTATAAGGAAAGGACCACTGCTGCTTATTATTGCTCGCTTCTGGCAGAGGAGAATGATACAGATGCGATAGTGGAAATGGCGCGCAGACATCTTTACGGTGACGGCGTTGAGCAGAATGAGCAAATGGCAAAGTGGTATATGGAACGCATTGAGCGCGTGCCGCTTCATGCAATTAAACTGCAGAGGAGACTGCAGGCAGTGACCGGCAAAGCTGTAAGACCCGAGCCACCCGAATTTACCGAAAGAAGCAAGATTACCGAAAGACTTATCGCTGCATCGAAGAAATTCGGCTACAACAAAATGCTGCTTTTACTCTGTCGTGCTTATGCCGAGGTTGGTGGTGTTGATGGCGAAATATTCCTTGCATTGCTACATATTGAAGGAATTGAGTTTACACAGAACGTAGAGCTTGGTGCATCGATGCTTGAGGAGGCTGCAAAGCGTGGGTCGGTTATGGGAGCAAAATGCCTCGGAGATCTTTACGCAAGGGGTGAATATACAGAGCGTGACAGCCGTCTTGCAGCACACTATTACAGACTCGCAGCCGAAATGGGTGGAAAGGGCGAGGAGGAAAACCTGGGAGATATATTCAGAACGGGACTTCTCACCGAGCCCGACTATGCTATTGCTATCTCTATGTATAGAAGAGGTGCCAAAGCAGGTGACTTTGCCTGTCAGAGAAAGCTGCGTATGATGGAGGATGAGCGCGAGAGATTATACGTAGAGGCAACAAGGCTCGAACGCACGTCACCCGAGGAGGCGTTCAGACTCTACAAGAGGTCTGTTGAATCGGGCTATCTTCCTGCACACGCCAGAATCGGCTGGTATTACGAAAGAGGTATAGGCACAAAAATTGACCGAAAGGCTGCCTTCAACCATTACAAAGCAGCATACGATGCAGGCGACAGACGTGCAATAGAAAGCCTGGGCAGATGCTATGCAAGAGGTATCGGAGTTGCGTTTGATTTTGACAAGGCGTCAGAGCTTTTGTCAATCGCAAGAGAAATGGGCTCGCATTCAGCCGACAAGGAGCTGTTCCGTATTTACGAAAACAAGAAGCGTCATATGCTGCGCTCGCTTTACTCTACGGCTATGGAGCTTTATTACAACAAGAAATACGATATTGCAATCGAAATGCTTGAGACCTGTATGAATCTTGGTCTTGGCGACGCAACCTATGCTATAGGATGCCTTTACGAATTCGGAATAACGAGAGAGCCCGACCGAAGAATTGCTATGCGTTACTATAAGAAGGCATATGATCAGGGCTTCCGTGACCCGAGACAATATCATAAACAGAGTATGCTCAGGATATGGAAGTCGAAATAACGGTCGTTTCAGTTGATATATATTTCCCATGAAATGCTCAGAAAAAGGGGCTGAGTCATTAAGAATTCAGCAATATCAAGGCTTTGTGGATAGTAAAGACATCAACTGCTGAATTCTTAGTGCGAAGCACCTTTCGGGGCTTGCTTGATTTAGAGCAGAAATCTTCGTTTGCGAGCGTGAGGC
>JAFTON010000095.1 GCA_017463765.1 Clostridia bacterium
ACTCGATCTTACCTGCCTTAGCCTCAAGAACAGCCTTAGCAACGTCAGGAGTAACTGTACCAGCCTTGGGGTTAGGCATAAGGCCCTTAGGACCAAGCACCTTACCAAGACGACCGATAACGCCCATCATGTCGGGAGAAGCGATTACAACGTCAAAGTCGAACCAGTTCTCAGTGGTGATCTTCTGAACCATATCCTCAGCACCTACGAAATCAGCGCCTGCTGCAAGAGCAGCCTCAGCCTTATCGCCACGTGCGAATACAAGGGTTCTAACAGTCTTACCGGTACCGTTGGGGAGGACGATAGCGCCTCTAACCTGCTGGTCAGCGTGACGGGAGTCAACACCGAGTCTGATGTGAATCTCAACGGTCTCATCGAACTTTGCCTTAGCAGTCTGACATACGAGACCGATAGCCTCATCTACGTCATAAAGCTTAGATTTGTCTACAAGCTGAGCGCTTGCATTATATTTCTTTCCATACTTAGCCATTATTATGTCCTCCTATCACTCTTCTACGACAACGCCCATCGAACGTGCGGTGCCTGCCACCATGCTCATAGCAGCCTCGATAGAAGCAGCGTTGAGGTCGGGCATTTTGGTTTCTGCAATCTTGCGAACCTGCTCCTTGGAGATCTTCGCAACCTTAGTCTTGTTAGGAGCTGCGGATGCTGTCTCGATACCACAAGCCTTCTTGATAAGAACTGCTGCGGGGGGAGTCTTGGTGATGAATGTGAAGGAACGGTCAGCGTAAACAGTGATGATAACGGGGATAATAAGACCGATATCATTCTTTGTTCTCTCGTTGAACTCCTTGGTGAAGTTGGGGATAGATACACCGTACTGACCGAGTGCGGGACCTACGGGGGGCTGGGGAGTAGCCTTGCCTGCAGGAAGCTGCAGCTTAATGTAACCCATAATTTTCTTAGCCATTTTAATAAACCTCCAAATGTGGTAATTTTGTCGGGAGAATTCTCAAAATTTTTCTCCCTCCCACGAATGCCTCACAGTGAGGCGATGCGATTAATTCGCCAATGCGACGTCCTTGATGTCAACAATAAGGGGTATGTCGCGTTTTCCGGTAGATGCAAGGATAGTCATAGACTTTTCTTCCTCGTTGATCTCCTGGATGATGCCCGAGTAACCCTCGAAGGGACCCGAAACAACGTTTACAGTGTCGCCGATGTTAAACTGAACGTCAGCAACAACAACCTCGACGCTGAACATTTCTACTTCAGCATCGGTAAGGGGAGTAGGCTCTGACCCGGGACCTACAAAGCCCGTGACGCCTGTGATGTTTCTGACAACGTGCCAGGATTCGTCAGTCATAGTCATTTTTACAAAGACGTAGCTGGGGAAGAGCTTTGTTTCCACGATCTTTTCTTCACCATTCTTATCAAGGACGGGCTTGCCGTTTTCGTCAAGCACGCGTTCGCTCACAGAGGGAACCTTAACGTCGTAGATAAGATGACCGAGACCACGGTTTTCAACGATCTTCTCGATACTGTCCTTTACTTTGTTTTCGTAACCTGTGTAAGTATGAGCAACATACCATCTGGGACCCTGGTTTTTTTCATTAATATTACTCATATCAGACCTCTTAACCGATAAGACCTGCTATAGCGTTGATTACTAAAGACGAAACGAAATCAATAATTGCAATAGCAACGCTGATCGAAACTACGGTTGCGATAACGAGCTGGAAGCTCTTCCAGACTTCAGACTTGGATGTCCATACAACCTTCTTAAGCTCGCCAACAGTGTCCTTGCAGAACTTAGCGATCTTCTTACCGAGGTTAGAAAGGACGTTAGGCTTCTTAGCCCTGGGAACCGACTTCTTATTTTCTTCAGCCGGTGTGATGTTCTTATTATCTGCCATATCTTTTTCCTCTCAAAAAATTATTTGGTTTCCTTGTGCAATGTGTGCTTGCGGCAGAAACGGCAGTGCTTTTTCATTTCAAGTCTGTCCGGATCGTTCTTTTTGTTTTTCTTTGTGTCATAATTTCTTTGCTTGCATTCAGTGCAGGCGAGTGTAACTTTGACTCTCATAGTTTTTTCGGCACCTCCTAATAGAATTCGGGTTAAACCCGTGAATACCTCCCTCAATGTCGAGAATCTGCGCTTGTCCCAAAATTTGCGCACAAAAAAAGCCTCTCAACAGAGGTATGTTCATTATATCACGTTCAAATTAGTTTGTCAATACTTTTTTATTATTTTATTAAAATATTTTTTTATTAATTAATTGTAGGAAAAATATTGACTAATTTCTGAAAAAATAGTATAATCAAAACAGCAATTTTCAGGAGTTCGGTATGAAAATAGTTATTCTTGACAGGGCATCGCTTGGTGATGATACGCCACTTTCGGTGCTTGATAAATTCGGCGAGGTTGTTTCCTACGACTACAGTGATCCCGGTGAGGCATTAAGCCGATCCAAAGATGCAGATGTAATTATTATTAATAAAATAAAAGTGACTCGCGCTCTTATGGAGGCATCTGAGCGACTAAAGTTAGTTTGTGTATTCGCTACAGGCTATGATAATATTGACGTAGCTTGTGCAAAAGAGCTTGGTATAGCAGTTTGTAACGTGCCGGGCTATTCTACAGACAGCGTGACATTGTTTACGGTTTCTACCGTCCTCGCTCTTTCCTCTCATTTATTTGAATATAATAGCTTTGTGAGAAGTGGCGAATATTCTGCGTCGGGGATGCCAAACAGACTTACACCTGTTTACCACGATCTGTGTGGCAAAACCTGGGGCATAATCGGTTATGGAAATATAGGCAGGGCAGTCGGAAGGGTGGCTGAAGCTCTTGGTGCTCGCGTAATAGCTAATAAACGCAGAGCTGTCGAAGATGCAACCTGCGTTGATATTGAAACTCTTTGCCGTGAAAGCGATATTATCAGTATACACTGTCCTCTTAACGAAGAGTCAAGTGGTATGATAAACGAAGCAAGATTGTCTCTTATGAAGCAGAACGTTATACTTGTTAACGAGGCAAGAGGTGCCGTTCTTGACGAGGAGGCTGTTGCAAGGGCTGTTGAAGAGGGGAGAATTTCGGGCTTTGGCTGTGACGTATACTCGGTCGAGCCATTTACCGAGGATCATCCTTATAATAGGATAAAGCATATGAATAACGTTCTTCTCACACCTCATGCAGCCTGGGGATCATATGAAGCACGAGAGCGTTGCATCAACGTAATTGCCGAAAACATTGAATCCTTTATAAATGGAAAAAATCTAAATCGAGTAGATAAATAAGGGCAGAAACGGAGTTGAGCATTGAAGCTCAACTCCGTATTTATATGAAATCAGCCTCTGTCTACCACGATTACACAGTAACAGTTTTCTCGCTTCTCTCGAACTGCGTTGCAGATTTTTTCATTAACCTCGCTCTCTGTAAGTGGATGATCGAAGGGAAGTACAACGTCGAAAATCATATTTGTATGGGTCTGTCCAATAACAACTCTGAAATCGTGAATAGGTAGCTCAAGATCACATTCCTTCATGGTCTGAATCAGGAACGCCTTGAGCTCGTTAACGTTTTCGTCATCGGTTACAATCGGATCCATATGAATTGTGCATATGATATCAAGTTCCTCGGAGATTCTGCGCTCTGCATTGTCTATCATATCGTGAAGATAATAAATATCTTTTTTGCCGTCAACCTCGGCATGAAGCGACGCAACAAACTTGTTCGGACCATAATTATGGACCATAAGATCGTGAATACCGATAATATCAGGGAAATCAGCTATTATTTTCTCAATTGCATCAACCGTCTCATCAACAGGTCCTTCACCAAGAAGAATATCTTTAGTTTCGTTGAGTATCTTAAGTCCTGCAATGATAATAGGAACAGAAACTCCTATTCCAACGATAGCATCAACAATTTGCCATCCTGTATATTTTATTATGATTGAAGAAATCAAAACTGCTATAGTAGAGAAGGAGTCACTGAAGGAATCGGTTGCTGCAGCCATAATTACGGTAGAATCAATTGTTTTTGCAATCCTTCTGTAAAACAGTCCAAGCCAGAGCTTTAAAAATATAGAGCATGCAAGAATTACTATAGTAACAGTGCTTATTTCGGTAGACTTGACTTCACCAATTCCTATAAGCGTTTTTCCCGAGTCAATAAGCAACTCTGCGCCAACAAGCAGAATAATAAAGGATACAACCATAGATGCAATATACTCGAGTCTTGCATGACCGTAGGGGTGCTCCTTATCTGCAGGCTTGGAAGAAAGCTTAAAACTGATAAGCGTAATAACCGAAGTACCGGAGTCGGATAGATTATTAAAGGCATCTGCTATAATCGCCACCGATCCCGAATGAATTCCCGCCAGAATCTTAAAAGCAGCTAAAATGAAGTTTATTATTATTCCTACAATACTGGAAAGAGTACCGTAGTTTTTTCTGACTGTAGCATCAGAGACGTTATCTCTGTTTTTAATAAAAATTCTTGTCAATAAATTTGTCATATAAGTTTACCTGAAAGCTATTTACTTTTTTTGAATGATGTGGTAGAATAATAAGGTAAAAAATAACGGAGTGTTTTTATGAGTTATAAAGAAATTAAGCTAAGAGCACGTACGCCCGATGCCACGTCAACCGAAATTATGTACGAAATTGCTGCAGCAAGGGCAGATCTTATTGATCTTGTTCGTATTAATATATTCTATGAAGAGGACGCCGAGGGAAATACCGATTTTAATCGTGTATATACATCGATAATCAAGCTTCTTAAAAATATGAAGCAAAAGGGAAGTATTCAGTTTTATGCCACACGGGACAGCTTTGGCCATTACACAACCGAGGCAGTGTTTTTACAGAATAAATATCCCGAGCTGTTTTCTGTAGAGCCGAAGATAGATAACGGTGATTTTATATACGTAAAAATATAATATATGTGACGGGGGTGTCGTTCAATCTGCGACACCCCCGAGGATATATTATTTAATTTGCGTTCTCTTCCAAAAAACGAACTACATCGCCAACAGTGGTAAAGTTGTGCAGATCTTCGTCCGGAATCTCAATATCGAATCTTTCCTCGCATGCAATAACGAGATCGGCAAGCTCAAGCGAGTTGATTCCAAGGTCACCGGAAAGTTCAGCATCCATTGTGATATCTTCAGGGTTAACGTGAACCTCTTCAATAATGAACTTCTTTAAAGTCTCAAACATAAATACCCTCCTTTGTTTTTTTGACGTTGCTGCGCAACTATTTAATACTATACAACATTTTTTCATCTTTGTCAACCCTTTTTCTTAAAATGAACTTTTTTGTCGTTTTTATTGTACATTTGATTAATAAAAGTTTAAATCAACATAAAGTAATTGACAAACGAACTTAAATGTGATATTATATTTAAAATAATATATGCTTTGTGGAGTTATTATGGGTATTTTAGCTATATTCAATAAGAAAAATTCGCAGGAGAAGGAATTCAATCCTGATAATATAGTAGGAAAGAGATGTACCGTTACCGAGACTGTTGATAATAACGCAGGATGTGGTTTGGTTAAGGTTAATGGACAGAGCTGGGCTGCAAGGGCTGCATACGACGAAGATCGCTTCGAGGTGGGGCAGACGCTTCGAATCGTTGCAATCGAGGGTGTAAGGCTTGTTTGCGTAAAGGCTTAATGGTTTTCTGCTTATTTTTTTAAAAAAGTTGATAAAAAGTATTGACAAATTAAAATTCATCTGTTATAATATAAGCCGTTGCAAAGCATGTGCCTTTAGCTCAGCTGGATAGAGCAACTGCCTTCTAAGCAGTAGGTCGGGGGTTCGAGTCCCTCAAGGCACGCCATTTATATGGTGGGATTAGCTAAGCTGGTTATAGCGCCAGGTTGTGGCCCTGGAGGCCGTGGGTTCGAATCCCATATCTCACCCCAGATAAGAAAAACCGAGCATTTTGCTCGGTTTTTTTGTATTTTATTCAATAGCTCTGTAAATCATTTTAAAGCAAGGCATGCTTTGACACATTGGATTTCATCCGAAGCAACGGTTATTATAATTGTGTCACCGGCTTTGACAGTACCTGTTACAATCATATCGGCAATTTTGTTTTCTATTTCAGATACCATAAGTCTATTGAGAGGTCTTGCACCGAATCCATGCTTTTGAGAAGCTTTTTTACTCAAATGCTCAAATACCGACTCATCTGCTTCAAGGTTAATCCTTGATAAAGCTAATCTGCCCGAAAGCTCTAAAAACTTATTTTTCGCTATTTGTTTCAGGGCAGAATGGTTAAGACATGAGAAAAGAACTATTTCGTCAATTCGGTTTAAAAATTCATCCTTGAAGTAACTGCGTAGTTTTTCTGTTAATGCGTTGTCAGAATCATTGCCCAGGAAACCTACTCCCGAGACCTTTTTGAATTTATCAGCACCAATGTTTGACGTCATAATAATATAGGTATTTCTTAAATTAATTCGTCTTCCGGTGGCATCTGTCAGATATCCGGTATCAAAAATTTGAAGAAATAATGATAGAACGTCAGGATGAGCCTTTTCAATTTCATCAAGCAGCAGTATTGAATAAGGATGTTTTCTGAGTCTTTCCAGAGAAGAATTCTGTTCGTCATATCCAACGTAACCGGGGGCAGATCCTATCAGCTTTGATATGGAATAGCTTTCAGAATATTCCGACATGTCATATCGTATGAGCGAGTCCTCGTTTTCGAAAAGCTCTGATGTCAGTGCTCTTGCAAGCTCGGTTTTCCCAACACCGCTTTCGCCGAGAAACAGAAAAATTCCACGGGGTCTGTCAAGATCGTTTATTCCGGCAAGGCTTCTGCATACGGCGCTGGACAGAACCTTAACAGCAGTATCCTGACCTATTACTTTACTTTTCAGACGAGGCTCTAAATCATATATAATTTTCTTGTTTTCATCGCAAAGCTCAATTCCGGTCATCTCACTTACAATTTTCTCAACGTCCTCTTTTCCAACCGTGACCTTTGATTTATTTCCTTCATTATTTCCAAGCTCAAGCTTCAGTTCATCGTTGTACAGTCTTTCCAGCTCCTTTAAATTTGCAGCTAACTCAAAATCCCGATGATTGATGGCATTTTTTCGATCTATTGTAGTCTGCCTGATATTTTCTCTAAGAACTCTTGTTTTTTCGGTTTCATCAATAGTAAAAACGTTGGCAAAAGCACAAGCTTCATCAAGTAAATCAATAGCCTTATCTGGCAAAAATCTATCTTGGATATATCTTTCTGAAAGCCTTGCTGCAGCTTCGATCGCTTCATCGGTAATAAGGACTCTGTGATGTCTTTCGTACCGATCTTTTATCCCTTTTAGAATATCTACGGTTTTTGCGACAGAAGGTTCTTCAACTAATATTGGTTGAAATCTTCTTTCCAAGGCGCTGTCTTTTTCTATATATTTACGGTATTCCGAAAGGGTAGTAGCTCCGATAACCTGTATTCCACCACGCGATAACTCGGGCTTCATTATATTTGCAGCATCTATGGCTCCTTCGGCAGAGCCCGCTCCGACTATGGTGTGTATTTCATCAATGAAAAGGATTACGGATTGGTTGCGTGATGCCTCGCTCATAATACTTTTGATTCTTTCTTCAAAATCACCTCGGTATTTCGCACCTGCAACCATAGATGTCAGGTCAATTGAAATAATAATTTTACCTAACAGGCAGGAGGGAACTCTCCTGTCTACGATTCTTTCTGCAAGACCCTCTATTATAGCTGTTTTTCCAACTCCTGCTTCACCTATCAGGCAGGGGTTGTTTTTACTTCTGCGAGAAAGTATGCGAATGACTCTGTCGGTTTCTTTTTCTCTTCCGATAACCGGATCAAGCTCGCCGCGTTCAGCAAGGGCAGTGACGTTTTTTCCGTACTTCAAAAGATTGGGGATATTACTTTCACTTACTGCCTCGGCATAGATAACGCCTCGTTGCGAGGAACGCAGAAAGGTTATTATACTATCCTTGACTCCTACAATGTCTGCCTCAATTTTTGTCAATATTTTTGAAGCTACGCACTCTTTTTCTTCAAGTATTGACAAAAGCAAATGTTCGGTACCTATCTTATCCGAGTTGTATTTTTTTGTAAATTTATATGAGCCTTCAAGAAGCCTTCTGCATTTTGGCGTTGTATCTTTAGAACTAAGCTTGCTTGGTGAACCAATTCCGGAATAGTCTCTTATTGCAGAGGAAATTTTGTCTGCGTTTATCCTGTATTTTCTCATTATAATTGATGCACAGGAGGTTTCGTCCTCTGCCAATGCAAGGAGAACGTGCTCGGTCCCAATATATGAATGGCCGAATTCCTCTGCCAGACTAACAGCCCTGTTCAGTGCGTTTTCTGCCTTTACCGTAAAATTATTGCTCATTGATATCACACCTTTCCCATTACACTTTCCTCGCTAATTATTCCCGTGATGCTATAAATTACTCAGATTAAATTAAATTGTTTTAAATTTTCCGATTGATTCATGGTCTTTTGTCATTCTTAAATATAGCTCCTCATCGATATTTCTTCTGTCCTCCAGCAGATATATCTGACGTAAAGTTTTTACTGCCAGTGTGCTCTCCTCGGAGTAGAAATTACTTTCGTTAAGTCTGTTTGTAATTCCGTAATAATTAAGAATATTTCTCATCATACGGTTAATATGACTCATACCGTCACTGATCTTTCCGGGGTATATCGGAAATTGTATGAAAGAATCAAAACGCTTATTCAAAATTTCGGCTTCGGTTAATTTCAGATAACTTTTATAAATAGCTGTGAAGGTTTCGTAATCTACAATACCGGTTGACGTAAGATTGTTTTTTGCCTGAAAATCAAGGACGGATAATTTCGTGTTTTCATCGTAAACACCACTCGGCATAATAAATATATCAGGATTGCCTGCAACCGTCAGGTATCGTTGAACGCTGCGAATTGCCTCGGTTTTGTCGTATATTCTATACATATTTGTCCCTCTCTATGATATATTATATCCCGGGAATTGTCCATCGTTTACCGAGCCCCCGGTATAAAGATCATCGTATATATTTGCAATAGCGTTCCAGGCAGGCGCATTAACTCTGTCGGGGGCGCCGGGAATATCAAAAATACGTTTGAATTGACTAACCTGTTCTGCAGTAGATGGACCGAAGATACCGTCAACGTTTACGCGAGGTATTTCAGGATAGCTCTCGGATATCAGATTAAGATATTCCTGAAGGACTCTGACGTCATTTCCCTCAATTCCTTCTCTGAGAACACGGCCCGGGAAGGGAAGAATTCTTCCACCGATAAACTCGTAGTCTATCTGGGATATAATCTCATAATACACGTTTTCCATTCTGTCCCAGGTCGCTCTGTCAACAACACCGGTCTCGGGTAAGCCGTAGGTGCGCTGAAACGAACGGGTAGCATTTGCTGTTGCAGGGCCAAAAGAACCGTCCATCGCAGCCTCGACTACGGTAGGAACGAACAGAGCAATATAGCTTAAGTAATATTGGATTGTAAGAACTCCCTCTCCACTCGACCCTTCCGACAGGGTGTCTGTAAATCTTGTCTGTACGTCGGTAACTCTGATTCCCTCCGAATTTACCGTATACAGCTTTTTCACTGCGTTATATATAAATTGAATTTGATTCCAGGTAGCCCTGCCGACCAGACCGTCCTGATCAAGCCCGAATACCTCCTGGAATTTTTTAACGGCATCGGTGGTTGATTTATCGAAAAAACCGTCTACGGGATAGATTTTTGGTATTCCCGGGTAATTGGTTGATATTCTGTTCAGTTTTCTTTGTATAAGCTCCACGTCACGTCCCGTATCACCCTCCTGAAGAGTTACACTCGGTGCGCTGGAGGGAATATTTTCAACGGGAACGTTTCTTTCCAATACAATATCATCTCCGTAATAGTTTTTCAGGATAGAAAAATAATCAAGTCCCTGGTTGGCAAGTGTGACGCTACCCCATTGAGAAAGCCCGTTGCAGCTTACCTCCACACCGTCACAGAAGGTTGCAAATAATGGTTCTATAAACTCCTCCCTTCTTATATAGCTGTCGAATATCTCATCTACTATTTCGGATATATTACCGAAAATGTCCCTGCCGTATACGTAGGTCTGATCATATGCAGGTGAATTGGTTATATCAAAATTATAGCCTCGGCTACGGTAAAACTCGGTATATACACGGTTCAGTGCAACAGAAATCTGCGCCATAATATTTGCTCTTAAGGCTTCCTCGGGCCAGGTTGGATATATTTCGCTTGACGCTACGTTCTTTATGTAGTCGGCAAAGCTTTCTGTAACGTTCATAGCATCCGAGTCGGGTGCACCGAGATGAACCACGATTTGTTCCGGTATTCTTGGTTTTGGCATATTATTCTCCTTTTACTGAAGATCGTTGTTTTCGGGAATAATGTAATTAAGGCTTCCTCTTGGATAATCCTCGATTATTTTGCCTGATCCCGGAATCATATTTACGAGCTGTATAGAGTTTATGCCCGAAAAAACGGTAAGTCCTCTTATTGTCTTTGTGAAATAACCGTCTGCGCTTATCTCAAGATCGTAAAGAGTATATGGCAGCTCTGCGGGATTTGGAGAAAGAGACAATTTGGTTTCGGGTGAGGGAAGAATCATCAGCTCGGAAAGACCGTCCACGTCGGTAACAGAGGAGAAAGAGACAAGCCTGTTGTCTTCTCCTGCACCCATAACGCGCACAACTGCTCCCTCTACAGGTAAGGCTCCACCTGCCGTATAGGCGCGAACTCTCAGTGTTCCACTTGAATTTGGCATATTATTTCCTCCAATATTTAATTATATTTGATATTTATATATTGACATCAGGCGAATTTTGTTATATAATGTAATTGCTGAAAGATATTCATAAATGCATATAATGGCATCTTCGGTCAGAATAAAAAATAGAATAGTTGGAGCGAGAAAAATGAAGGACAGTTTATACGGAGAACTCAGCGTTATTGGCATGCGTGGCTGCGAGGATTTTGCATCTCAGGTAGACTACTATCTGAAGGAGTGGCGTCATCATGACAGCGATGGCACCTTCCTTGTTAATGCACATTGCCCCAGATTTGGCAGTGGTGAAGGTAAGGGTACTA
The DNA here is from genome assembly GCA_017463765.1 of Clostridia bacterium. GTDB lineage: Bacteria > Bacillota > Clostridia > Oscillospirales > CAG-272 > UBA1740. Next base: position 11,091 of record JAFTON010000095.1, read on the forward strand.
TTCAGCAATCCCTTCGTGGCAACGACGTATATATTATCTGCGACGTATTCAATCACGGTGTTACCTATGATATGTACGGTATGACGGTTCCTATGAGTCCGGACGATCATTTCCAGGATCTCAAGAGAATTATCGGTGCTATAGGTGGTAAGGCACGTAGAATAAGTGTTATCATGCCTATGCTTTATGAGGGTAGACAGCATAAGAGAAGTGGCAGAGAATCGCTTGATTGCGCTCTTGCGCTTCAGGAGATCATGAACATGGGTGTTACAAATCTCATTACCTTTGACGCTCATGACCCTCGCGTTCAGAATGCTATTCCTCTCCACGGCTTTGAGGACGTACGCTCCAGCTATCAGATGATAAAGGCGATGCTTCGCAGATATCCCGATATTGAGATCAACCCCGATAACACAATGATTATTTCTCCTGACGAGGGTGGTATGGGTAAGTGTATGTACTACTCCTCCGTTATGGGTATCGATCTTGGTATGTTTTATAAGCGCCGTGACTATTCTGTTATTGTAAACGGTAAGAATCCTATTGTTGCACATGAGTATCTCGGCCGTGACGTTGAAGGTAAGGACGTTATCATTGTAGATGATATGATCTCATCCGGTGATTCTGTTATCGACGTTGCAAGACAGCTTAAGGAGAAGGGGGCTAAGCGTATCTTCGTATTCGCTACCTTCGGTCTCTTCTGTAACGGTCTTGATAATCTTGATAAGGCGCATTCAGAAGGAATTATCGATCAGATATTCACTACAAACCTGGTTTACAGAACTCCCGAGCTGCTTCAGAGAGACTGGTACACTGAGGTTAATATGTGCAAATACGTGGCTTACATCGTAGACACACTTAACCATGACAGAACTATCAGCCACCTTCTTAATCAGTCGAAGAAGATTCACACCATTCTCGATAAGCATAAGAACGGTAAATTGCAATAAAAATGATTTCGGAGCGTTGCCTGGCAATGCTCCATTTCATAGGAAAGGAAACTGAAATGAGAATTACGCTCGAAAGCGATTATGCGTTAAGAATACTTACGGCTATGGCAGGCTACAGTGGTGTTACCGATGCAAAAACAATATCCAACGATACCTCGGTGACACAGAGGTTTACTCTTAAGATACTGCATAAGCTTGTGCAGGGGGATCTCGTTCAGTCTTATAAAGGAGTAAACGGTGGGTATAAGCTTAAGGCTTTGCCAAGCGAGATTACTCTGAAGAATGTTATCGAGCTTATCGACGGCCCGATAGCAATTGCAAGGTGTCTTGACTCGGAGGAGAGCTGCTCTCTTAACTGTGACAAGTCTGCCTGCGATTATCATCACATTTTCGACATTATCAGTATTGAGCTTGCAAGCAAATTGAACAGAATAACTATTCAGGATGTTATTAATAAAAATTATTATATAAATTAAGGAGGGGCTTATGTTATATACCTCAAAGATTTCTTTTCCCGGTCTTGGAATTGATGAGTTCTCGGTTAACAGCGTTGCATTCACTATTCCCGGCACCGATATCGGTATTGCCTGGTATGCTATAATTATTACCTTCGGTATGATTTGCTGCATTACCTACGCTATACTTCAGGCTCGCAAAATCGGCGTTACTATTGATGACGTAATTGATTATGCACTTTTCACAATTCCGATTGGTGTTATCGGCGCGCGTCTATATTACGTGATTTTTGATAACGAGCATACTTATGAATCGATTATTGACGTCTTTAATATTCGTCAGGGTGGTCTTGCCATCTACGGTGGCATTATTGCAGGAGCGCTTACCGTTCTTGCCGTTTCCTACTTTAAGAAAATCAATTTCTTTGCATTCGGTGACTGTGTAGCTCCCGGTGTACTTCTCGCTCAGGGAATTGGCAGATGGGGTAACTTTATGAATGGCGAGGCATTTGGTGGACCTACCGAGTCCTTTATCAGAATGGGGCTTCAGAACCGTAATACCTACGGCAGATATATGGAGGTTCATCCCACCTTCCTTTATGAATCGCTCTGGAATCTTCTCGGCGTTCTTTTGGTATATCTGTTTGCCAGGAAGATAGGTAAGAAGTATGACGGTCAGCTTATTCTTCTCACATTCGGATGGTACGGTCTTGGTAGAATGTTTATCGAGGGACTTCGTACAGACAGCCTTTATGTTGGGGATACTAATATCAGAGTTTCTCAGCTTCTTGCTGCGATCATTTTGGTAGTATGCCTTGCATTGCTTATTTTGTTTGCAATAAAAAAGCCTACAAAGGCTCTTTATATGAAGCCTGCACCCGTTGAGGGAGAAAATAAGGCTGAGGATAAGAAGGAAAACGAGCTTATCGTTAAGGTTAAGGCATTTTTTGCATCTCTTAAGAATAAATCGGTCGATAAAAAATCCGATGATAAAAACGAAGAAAATAAGCAATAAATTATGGCAGAATTAATCAGTGGTAAAATTGTTTCTGAAAAGCTTAGATCCGAGCTTCGTGATGAAATAGCCGAGTTCAAGCTTCAGTGTGGACGCTGTCCCGGTCTTGCCGTGATTGTTGTCGGCTCTGATCCTGCATCTAAGGTTTACGTCAGAAATAAGCATAAGGCATGCCTTGATGTAGGAATTGAGTCTTATCAGATAGAATATCCCGACGGCATTTCAGAGGAAGAGCTACTTCTTAAGATTGATGAGTTAAATGCAGATACTAAGATAAATGGAATACTCGTTCAGCTCCCTCTCCCAAATAATATTTCTGAAAAAAAGGTTATAGAACGCATCTCACCCGATAAGGATGTGGACGCCTTCCATCCGGCAAACGTGGGAAGAATAACAATCGGCAACTATTCTTTTCTTCCTTGCACACCATCGGGAATTATCTCGCTTCTCGATTATTACGGTGTTCAGATTTCGGGCAAGAATTGTGCCGTGATCGGCAGGAGTAATATTGTTGGAAAGCCTATGGCTCTTCTGCTTACCGAGCGTAACGGAACGGTTACTCTTTGCCACTCTAAGACACAGAAGCTTAAAGAAATAACACTTAATTCGGATATTATAGTTGTTGCTATCGGCAAGGCTGAGTTTCTTACTGCAGATATGGTTAAGCCGGGCGCCGTTGTTATCGACGTAGGAATTAACCGTAACGATGAAGGTAAGCTTGTTGGTGACGTTAAGTTTGATGAGGTAAGTCAGGTTGCCTCAATGATCACCCCCGTTCCGGGTGGAGTGGGGCCAATGACCATTACAACGTTGCTGAAAAACACACTTTTGGCTGCAAAAATACAGAATAAATAAAAAGTTTTAAAAAAAATTAACTTTTTTCTTAATTAGTATTGACAAAAGTGTTAAAATGGATTATAATACTTAAGTAAAAATAATGAGATTTAATCTCTTTGCAAAGCGAAGGGAGGGGAATAAAGATGGCAGAAATCAGAGTTAAAGAGAATGAGACTCTCGACAACGCGCTTCGTCGTTTCAAGAGACAGTGCGTAAAGTCCGGTATCATGACCGAGCTTCGTAAGAGAGAGCATTATGAGAAGCCCAGCGTTAAGCGTAAGAAGAAGGCTGAGGCTGCAAGAAAGCGCAAGTATAAGTAATTTAATATTTGCTAAGTGGACTGTTACTTCGGTAACAGTCCTTTTTTTACCTCGAATGTATTAATACCGTATGCAAATAATATAAAAAAATGTTAAGGAGCTTAGTGTGAAAAATATATTTTGTAGAATTCTTTCATTAACATTATTATTTGTATTTATTTTCGGTTATACTGCTTCTGCTTCATCGGATGGTGAGCTTCATTGGTATCTGAAAAGGAGAAGGGGAGAAGAACCTGTATTTCCTCCCGAAGCAGATCAGATTAGTACTTTTGACGCATTTTTTATAGATAAAAACCTGAGCGATGACAAAAAGGTTATTTATCTCACCTTTGATGCAGGCTATGAAAACGGGAACGTAGAAAAGATTCTTGATGCACTGAAGGCAGAAAATGTTCCGGCTGCATTTTTCCTTCTTGACAATATTATATTAAAGAATACAGATTTGGTTCTGAGAATGGTTGATGAAGGCCACCTCGTTTGTAACCATACAAAAAATCATAAAAATCTATCCTCCTCCTCGCCCGAAGAGATTGAAAGAAATCTTAAGGCTCTCGAGATGGTTTATAATGAAAAAACAGGTAGGGAAATGTCAAAATACTTCCGTTTTCCCGAAGGATCGTATAGCATTGAGGCACTGAAAACAATAAAAGAGCTGGGATATAAAACTGTATTCTGGAGCTTTGCCTATGACGATTGGGATAACACCAGGCAAATGAGCAAAGAAAAGGCAATAAAAAAGGTTCTTGAAAACACCCATAACGGCGCAGTAATGCTATTCCATCCAACCTCGTCGACGAATGCTGAAATTTTTCCTGCTCTGATAAAGGAATGGAAGAATATGGGATACGCCTTCGGTACACTTGATGATTTGACCTGTAGAAATTGAGAGGCTGCTTGATTTAGGCATAACCGAACAAAAAAGGTAGAGGTACTATTAAATGTGCCTCTATCATCACTATTTATCTAACCGAGAAAATCTAAGGTTGAAAACCTATGGTTTTCTCTTTTTTATTTATGTTTTTGTTCTATCTCCCTTTACTTGCTCGACGTATGCCAATACGCCTCACGCTCGCAAACGAAGATTTCTGCTCTAAATCAAGCAAGCCCCTTTTTTATTCATAATTCTATAATTGCGATTAATATAATTAACCATGAATTATAGGAGGCGCATATGAAAAAATTAATTTCACTAATACTTATACTTCTGTTATCAGGCATGATGGCAATATCGGTTTTTGCAGAAAACAGCACAAAAAGAGTGGCAGAAAATGATGAAGTAAAAACAAATGCAGATTTTGATCTTGGATACGAATTAGGAGGCGCATATCTGTGTGAGGCAACAACGGGAAAGGTGCTCTATGCCGAGAACGAATTTATCAAGGCATCACCTGCATCTGTAACAAAGGTTATGACGTTGCTACTTGTCTGCGAGGCTCTTGATGAAGGAAAAATCAGCCTTACCGACACAGTAAGAATCAGCGCAAATGCAGCATCGATGGGTGGTAGCCAGGTATTTCTTGAGGAGGGCGAGAAAATCAGCGTTGAAGATCTGATAAAAAGCACAGTGATAGCAAGTGGAAATGACTCGTCGGTAGCATTGGCAGAGTTATGCGCAGGAAGCGAAAGTGCCTTTGTAAAGATGATGAACAACAAAGCATGCGAGCTTGGTCTAAAAAATACAAATTTTGAAAACACCACAGGTCTTGACGATACAACCGTAGACCATTACAGCTGTGCTGCAGATATAGCAACAATGTCGCGCGAGCTGATTAAACACAGTATTATTCTGAAATACAGCTCGATCTGGCAGGATAGCATCAGGGACGGCGAATTCATTCTTACTAATACAAACAGACTGGTTCGCTATTATGATGGCTGTAACGGCCTTAAAACAGGCTCAACGGATAAGGCAGGATATTGTGTAAGTGTAACTGCAAAGCGAGGAAATATGCAGCTTATTGCCGTTATAATGGGAGCTAAGACCAGAGATGAGAGAAATGCTGCAGCAAGAGCTCTCTTAGACTATGGTTTCGCGAACTTTGCGCTTTATGACAGACCTGAAGGATACGTTGAAAGTGTTGAGGTGAGAAAGGGAGTTTCCGACAGCATATCTATTTATTCTTCACCTTTCACTACGGTTATTGATAAATCAGCTCAGTCTAAGGTTCAGCTTGAGTATGATATTCCCGAGTATCTTGTGGCTCCAATAAAGGAGGGAGATACCTTAGGTAGCATAATCTATAGGATTG
>JAFTON010000096.1 GCA_017463765.1 Clostridia bacterium
CCTCGTAACGCCCAATACCGCTAAAGCGGTATGCACGAGTCACTGGTTCGAGCCCAGTTCGGGGAGCCATAAAGGGATTGCAATGCAGTCCCTTTTTTTATTTTACACAAAAGGTAAAGACCAGTGACATCAGCTTAACAATCATTGTTTGCTGCGCAAACTGACTGTGAAGGAGCTGCTCGGGGTAATGTTTTCTAAAATTACGCTTGCCGTACCAATTGCACGTATCATCTCCTCGCGACGCTCAATACCACCTACGGTGGTATGCATGATGTCTGTAATTCGTGTCCAGTTCGGGGAGCCATAAAGCAGTTCTGAAAAGGACTGCTTTTTCTTTTGCTTCCCGAATGGGCGTGAATCAGTGACATCAGCTTAACAGTCATTGTTCGCTACGCAAACAGACTGTGAAAGGGCTACTCGGGGTATAATTAGCACTTTCGCGTGGTGTAGTTCTAATAATTGGAACATCTCCTCGTAACGCCCAATACCGCTAAAGCGGTATGCACGAGTCACTGGTTCGAGCCCAGTTCGGGGAGCCATAAAGGGATTGCAATGCAGTCCCTTTTTTTATTTTACACAAAAGGTAAAGACTAGTGACATCAGCTTAACAGCCATTGTTTGCTGCGCAAACTGACTGTGAAGGAGCTGCTCGGGGTAATGCTTTCGATAATTACGCTTGCCGTACCAATTGCACGCATCATCTCCTCGCGACGCTCAATACCACCTACGGTGGTATGCATGATGTCAACGACTTGCTTAAGGGCTCGAACGATACAGTGACATCAGCTTAACAGATCATTGTTTGCTACGCAAACAGACTGTGAAGGAGCTGCTCGGGGTGATGTTTTCGATAATTACGCTTGCCGTACTAATTGCACGCATCATCTCCTCACGATGCTCAATACCGCTAAAGCGGTATGCACGAGTCACTGGATTCGAGACCCAGTTCGGGTAGCTAAATGAAGCACTTGCTTCGGTAGGTGCTTTTTTGTGTTTTTAGGTCAGTAAAGGGTTTTTAATCCGAATTATCTTCGAGTCTGTTGAATGCTTATGAAAAACTTGTGAATTTTCAAATTGAAACGGAAGCTTTTGTATGATATAATTTAATTAAAAAGGAAAGGAAATATATTTTAATTAAAAAGGAAAGGAAAATATGTATGTATAATTTGAAAGATCTATCGTTGATTACCGGTTTGACAGAAAGGACATTAAGAAATTATCTCAATGCCGGAATCTTGCTCGGAGAAAAATGTGACGGAGTGTGGAGATTCACTGAAGAACAGATAGGAGCATTTTTGATGAACCCGTACGTTAAACCAGCGGTCAAAGCAAAACGAAACGCTATTCTGTATGATTATATGCGATCTGACTTCAACGAAAAGAATACAGCTTGCGTTATCTTGCGGTTGAAGGAGGAATCTTCAAAAATGGTTGCAGAGTTCTTCTGTGATGCGGTGAATAAGCGGGAGGGGCTAAGGATGACATTTGACCATAATAATGGAGAGAACAAAGTGATTATTGTTGGAGATGAAGAAACTGTATACGATGTTTTAGCTGAATATCACAAAAATATAAACAAGTAAATAAGATGTGTAATTCTCGTGGATAAACTCAAATTAAGCACTTACTTTTGTAGGTGCTTTTTTGTTTTGTTTGATGGGCTCGAACTAACAGTGACATCAGCTTAATAGATCATTGTTTGCTACGCAAACAGACTTTGAAGGAGCTGCTCGGGGTAATGTTTTCTAAAATTTCGCTTGCCGTACCAATTGCACGCATCATCTCCTCGCGACGCTCAATACCACCTACGGTGGTATGAATGATGTCACCGGTTCCACTACGCGCCCGTCTGCTTTTGTGTCGCACTTTTTCGTTAAGCAAGCTTAACTCGAATTGCTCGCAACGCGAGACATCGCTTCGGTAAAAACAACACTTAGTTGTTTTTGCCTCGCTCTCCCGGTTTGGGGAGCCATAAAGCAGTTCTGAAAAGGACTGTTTTTTTCTTTGCTCCGCGACCGGTTTCACTACATGCCAGCCTTTTTTCATTTACAGGCAGCAAAAATGTGTTTTACTTTTTTCTTTTCTTTGTCGAGCAAAGAGGTTGGAAAAACAACAGACTACGGAAGTTGAATAAAAAGCGTGCAAAAATACAAATGTTAGGAAAACGGGCGTAGTTTCCGTTACAATTTGGTAGAATAATTCACATTACATTGCTATAATTTATAGCGTAAGGAGGTGATTACATGAGTTTGGGAGATCAAATTCACGAATTGAGAAAAAAACAAAATTTATCGCAGGAGCAACTTGCAGAAAAGGTTGGTGTCGCCCGGCAGACAATTTCAAAGTGGGAGTTGGGCGAGACCTCACCGGATATTAAGCAAGCTCAACTGCTTTCACAGATTTTCAGTGTAAGTTTAGATGAGATGCTCGAAAATGGTATGAAGGAATCTGTTATTATCACACATGATTACAAAAAGAAGAATAGTATACCTTGGAAAAAGATCATTGTAATTAGTTCTGTAGTGTTACTTATTTGTTTAATAGTGGTTGGTGTGTTTGGTATCGTTCGACGATCGCAAATTCTGCATCCCAAAGGGGTAGAAGGAAATGTTGTTATTACAATAAAAGATCCTATCATAATTGAAAAAGGCAGTGAGGAGACAATCGTATTTAGCGAGAATAACAAACCAATAATAATATGCGAATTACCAGAGGGATTTGTTGCCGATACAGAGAGAGCCGGCTTTTATACAGATGGAGAAGGGAACTTTATCAAGTTTAATGCTGATTATTCGGAAAACGTTATGAATCCACTCGTTGGAACGGATTATTATTCATATTATGAAGCCGATGGATATCATTCATATATGGACATGGCTAGCGCAGCTATGTATTATGATTTACCAAAGCTTGGGATTTTTTCTTCGATGGAAAAACTGTATTTATCCGGTGGAGCACAGCTTTTACGTCAGCAATTGTGCGCAGGGCAGGATGCTGATTATTATGCTATAGATGGTGGATTAACAGAAAGTGGGGAAGAGATGAGGCTTTATGGATTTGCACTTCACTTTGACAATACCACTTGGCTGATAGCATTAAAGGATTGTAACGACATTTATTATTACATAACGATAAAGGATCCAAACGGTCTCGGAAAAACAACTGACACTGTTGGAGAATTGTTGGGTTCTATTACTATTACCGAGTAAGTAGAAAGACCACCGACTATGCGACTTTTGGTCTTTCTTTCGCAAATGAAGCACTCACAAAAGTGGGTGCTTTTTTGTTTACCTTTCAATAATATTAAGGGTTCGAATATACAGTGAGTGCATAGTTTATCCCTGAAAGGCGAAGTTTTGCCGAGCAAACACGTGATATTATGTTTATTTGCATAATTTGCATGCACCAAACAGGAATAATACAAATCCTGATAAGTAGAGGTTCGTTTTTCTTTACGAGGGATTATTTTGGTATTAAGCTCGATAGATAGATTAATTCTCTGATGCAATTTCTTTGAAGAACTGTTTTTTATTGCATTATTATCAAATATGTGCTATACTTGTTTTAGAATATATTGAGAGGTAATAATATGCCAAATTTTGATAAAGTTCACTTTAAAGGTAGTTTCCGTGATTATCAACAACGCGTTCTTGATAATTCAAGCAAATATCTGAGAGACGGAAAAATAAATATAGTGGCTGCTCCGGGCAGTGGAAAGACCGTTCTTGGACTTGAGTTGATTCGTCGTTTGGCTTCACCTTGCATCATTTTGTCACCTACAACAGCAATTCGTCAACAATGGGGAGAGAGGTTTAAGGAGCTGTTTCTTGATAATGCAGATGAATTTCCGGTTCTTTATTCAAACGATTTACATCATATTAAACTAATAAATTCTGTAACATATCAAGCACTATATACTGCGATTGATAAGATTTCTGCAACAGAGGGCGAGGATATTGATTGTTCAGATGTTGATATCTTTGCTGATATGAGAAAATTTGGAATCAAAACCGTATGTCTTGACGAAGCGCATCATTTAAAAAATGAGTGGCAGAAAGCTCTTGAGAAATTCATTTCCTCACTTGATAAAGATGTGAAGATCATTTCTCTTACTGCCACACCTCCCTATGACTCGGAAGGCTCGGAATGGAGCAGATATATGAATATCTGTGGAGAGATAGATGAGGAAATATTTGTCCCCGAGCTTGTTGGACAAAATTCATTATGTCCACATCAGGACTACGTCTATTTCAATTATCCAACCGAATCGGAAATAGAAAGCTTCCGAACTCACAAAGAGCGTGCTTTACTTGCCGTGGAGGAGCTTGGAAAACTTGATCTGTTTTCTCATGTAAGCAAATCCTTAAATGCAGAGCGTGACTACGAGATACTGTTTTCAGATGCCAAACAATATATAGCTATCGCAACATTGCTTAAATATTATGGCTTTGAAATTAATAAAAAACTGATTCTTGAGCTGACTGCTAAAAGAGGACTTCCATCATTTAATATGCAATATGCCGAAAGGGCAATCGAGTTTCTTATTAATGGGGAATTAATTACCGAAGATCAGAAAGCAGAGATCGTTTCTGTTTTAAAAAATCATTCTGTTTATGAAAAAAAGAAGGTGACGCTTGATCTTAATGAACGTTTGAAACGAGCTTTGATATCATCTGTAGGAAAGCTTGAGAGTATAAAGCGCATTGCTTTAAGTGAAGCTGAGACAATGGGCGAACGGCTTCGTATGCTCGTTTTGACTGATTACATCAAGAAAGAAGGCCTCTCTAAAATTGCATCTGCCGAAGAGTTCAACTCGGTCAATATTGTCAGCATTTTTGAAACGATTCGTCGTGCCAACATGAATGTAAATATTGGAGTTCTTTCGGGTTCTCTCGTTATCCTTCCAAAATCAATCGATCTATCAGATGTTAAGCATAGAAAAGAGGACATAGAGAATACCGATTACTGCACGGTTGAATTTTCAGGAGCTTTGCATCGAGGGGTTGAATATGTTGGGAGGTTGTTCGAGGAAGGTAAAATCCAAATTCTCATTGGAACAAAATCGCTTCTCGGCGAAGGCTGGGATTCTCCTTGCATCAATTCTCTAATTTTGGCGAGCTTTGTCGGCAGTTTTGTGTTATCTAATCAAATGAGAGGTCGCGCAATTCGTATTGACAAAAATGATCCCGAAAAAACGGCAAATATATGGCATCTTGTAACGGTGGAACCGGAATATTTGTTCAAAAACAAAGCCACCGAAAGAATTTCTGCATATCTCAAAGAGAATTACAATGAACTTCATTCGTATGACTATGATATATTAAAACGTCGTTTTGACTCCTTTATGGGACCCAATTATACTACGGGAACGATTGAAAGTGGAATTGAACGAATTACATTGATTAAGCCTCCCTATGATAAAAACGGCATTGAACGAATTAACAATGAAATGCTGAAGCTGTCTGGCGACCGTAGCGAGATGAAGAATAAATGGCGTGGAGAGTTGGCAGACGGAAGCTTTGCTGTTGTGGTAGAAACCGATATTCCCAAAGAGGCAAGAGTACCTGTATTTACGTTTTGGAACTTTGCGTTGAATTCCATTATAGTTGCAACAGAGATAGCTTTATTGCAACCACTTATGAGATTAATTTCAAATAACATCCCTCTGACTTTAGGAACCCTTGCTTTAATGATCGGGTTGTTTGTAGTTTTGTACCACGGCATAAAGAGGATGGTGCTACACTCCAATCCGGCTCACTCGATTAAAACGCTTGGTGTTGCAGTTTATAAAACGTTATGCGAATGCGAACTGATATCCCCCTCGGCAAAAGTTGAAACAACTGCGCACAAGCAAATATACGTCGTTTCATTACACCTGCGCAACGCATCGATTCACGATCAGAATATTTTCAATACAGCTATGGCAGAAATGCTTTCGCCTATTGAAAATCCTCGCTATATCTTGATTTCCAAAAACATATTCAAACGCTATAACTATGAGCTTTCTTTCGCCTGCCCCTCAATTATTGGTAAAAAGAAAGAATACGTAGAGGTGCTGACTGAGAAATTGAAAGCCACAACCGGCAACTTTGAGCCCGTTTATACACATCGCGAGGACGGAAGACGGTTGATTTTGAAATGCAGAAAGCGTTCTTATATCACTTCCAACGAAAAGGCAATGGGAAGGAAATACAAGGTTTCTCATTGGGATTAATATTAGATATTCTTTCACCAAGGGTTCGTACACTATCCTTGCCGTTGCGCTGAACAGGAAAAATACGAATCCTGAAAAGTTAGGTTTGTTTTTACTAACGTTGGCGTTGTTGTTTTTATTTTAGGTTTAAGGCGTGGAAAATAACAAAATGAAAAAGAGAGAAACAGAGATGGTGAAAATAATAAATAAGAATGCAGTTCCTGAGGGAATGTATCAGAATCCATTGATGGTGGGAGCTGACCCTTTTGTGCTGGCGCACGGTGGCAGGTACTATCTTTATGCAACTAATGCAGATGATGGGTTCCGTGTATATGAATCGGAGGATATGGCTGTCTGGGAGGACAAGGGATATTGTCTCAGAAAGGGTGACGTGATTGGAGAGAGGTGGTTTTGGGCACCCGAGATTATGGAGAAGGATGGAAAATTCTACATGGTTTACGTGGCAGAGGAGCATCTCGCCGTTGCTATATCCGAAAGTCCACTCGGTCCTTTTGTTCAGAGCGAAAAGAGATGGTTGAGCGAAAGAAAAGCGATTGACGGTCACTTTTTCGTGGATGATGACGGTACTGTGTACCTTTATTACGTTCGTTTTGACGGTGGAAACGTAATTTATATGGCTAAAATGAATGATGATCTGCTTAGTTTGGATGAAAATAATGAAAGATTTCTTTTCAGAGCCGACAAGGAATGGGAGCTTAAGGACTGCGAGGTTGTGGAAGGGCCGTTTGTGCTAAAGCATAACGGCAGATATTTTCTGACCTATTCGGCAAACCATACCAGAAGCGAGGATTATGCTATAGGCTATGCAGTGTCTGATTCGCCCTTTGGTCCGTTTGAAAAATATGAAGGTAATCCCATTTTACACAAGACCGAAGAGGTTAACGGAACGGGGCATCATAGCTTCGTGAGATCGCTCGATAAAAAGGAGTTGATCTGCGTCTACCATTGCCATCATAGCAAAACCGAGTTTCAGCCGAGAATGGTTTGTATTGATCGCGCTGAGTTTACGGTTGATGAAAACGGCTGCGATTTGCTTGTGATAAATGGTCCGACAACCACGCCACAAAGAGCTTTTTGCAAAGAATAATTTACATATATAACAAAAAACACCGAGCTTGGCGAAAAACACCGAGCTCGGATTATTATTTTTTGATTGGTATTATAGATTGAATTTGCTCCTGATTGTCTCTTCTGCAATCTCGGCGATAATTCGCATTCCGTCTTCATCGGGATGCAGACCGTCGCAGGTGTTCATATAGTAGAAGTCACCGTTCAGGCGACTGTGAAAGAGATCGACGATAAAGAAATTTTCTCCTGCAAGATTTACTGCATTTTCAATCGCATTATTAAAGATTTCAGCACGTTCCTTAAGATAAATATCTCTGTCGGGAAGATTGATGCAGCATACGGTTGCAGAGGGGTACTTTTCTTTGATTGTCATCAGGGTTCTCTCATAATCCGACGCAAATATATTTGCATCAATATTACGTCCCAGGTCGTTCATCCCCATAAAGACGATTATAAAATCGGGTTTTTCTCCGGACTCACGGGACAGATGATTTGCCCTGTTTACACCCGAGGTAGAATCATCCCTTCCACTGAGGTTTCCACCCGACCAGGAGTTGTTTACGCATAGGGTAAAGCCAAACGTATCTATTAATCTTTTCCAATATGTTTTTTCTAAAGGGAATGGATCTCTGTAATAATACGGATTTATGAATATTGTTGAGTTGGCAGAGGCATCATTTGAGACGCCCTGATAGGTTGATATACTATCACCGAGAATGGAAAGTTTTTTGTCTTTCAGCATTTTTATCACCTTCTTTGTATCTTTTACTTAATTATACAGCTTTTTGACTCGGCAGTCAAGGCTAAATAAATTGTATTTGCTTGACTTATTTTTTGTACTGTGCTATACTTTAATATATAAGAAATGGAGGAATAATAGAATGAGAAGGTTATTTTTTTCCTTGGTTTTTGTTATTTTCGTTCTTTCATTGGTTTCATGCGACGTGGCAGATGTAAAAATATCCTTTTCGAAGGATGTGTCCGAGGTCGAATCGGTTGAGATATACAAGCTTGAAAGGGAATATCAAACCTATGAAAGCGATATGTGGGGTGACGTACATAAGCTGCGAGAGGAAAACACTCCTGTCTGCATCCTGACGGGTGCTCAGGTAGGTGAGTTTCTTTGCAAGATATCCTCGCTCGATTTTACAGAAGAGAGAATATATTTCCCTGCGCCTGTTGACTGGGTGTATTTGTACCGTGGATACGTTATCTCGGTTGTTTATACCGACAAAAGCTATGATATAATTGGAGATATGGGGCAGTTATACTCTGAAAATTCAGGAGATGGAAAATACAGGTACGGTCATGCCGATTATTGTGGAGACCTACCGTGGAATGAGATTATAGAATCTTATATCAAGGATTAATTTGTCATTTTGGAGGTTTTATGCATATATTTTTGATAAGACACGGTGAATCTATATCAAACGTGGGAGAAAATTTTGTAAAAAGACTTCCCGACCATCTCGTCCCTTTGACCGAGAGAGGACGTAATCAGGCAGCCGAAAACGGCAAATGGCTCGCCGAGTATTGCAGAAAAAAGAATATAGACCTCTCCGGAGCGAGAATATGGCGCAGTCCGTTTCTTCGTACAAGGCAGACCTGCGACGAGTTTAATAGGTTTCTCGGAATAAAGGATATTCGTGAGGATATTACCTTAACAGAGCAGCAGTTCGGGCTTTTTGACTCAATAACAAATGAACAAAGGAAGAGCATGTATCCGAACGAGTATGAGGAGTACGTAAGGCAGATTACCAATCAAGGAAAATTCTATGCAAGGCTTCCTATGGGAGAGAGCCCCTTTGACGTGGCTATAAGAGTTCATCAGTTTATGGGAACAATTTACCGTGATTATGAAAAACACGGTATCGATACGCTTTTCATCTTTACCCACGGTACCACCTTACGTGCTTTTTTGTTAAGATGGTTCCATTATTCTCCTGAGTGGTATCATGAGGAGGGTAATCCCAAAAACTGCTGGATAAGAGAAATTGACGGTCAAAATGACCTGGGATATATAAATACTAACCTTTAAAAGAGAGGAGTAAACTGATATGCCGTGGGTTTGCCCGATGTGCTCTTCAAATAACAGTGAAGATACAGATATCTGTTTTGTTTGTGACAGCAAGCGAGTATCCAAAAAAATATGCACGCTGACGTTAACTAAGGTAACCAAGCTGAAATTGAGTGGCGACGTTGTTGTGCCCGAAGAGTTCAACGTTATTGGCGAGGGTGCTTTTAAGGGAAGGAAGGATATTTACTCTATAACGCTTCACGATGACGTCAGAAAGATATCGAAGGAAGCCTTTGCCGGATGTACTAATCTCAGGAAAATCATTTGTGAGGATGAGATAGCGACGGTGGGAATAAGGGCGTTTGCCGATTGTACGTCTCTTCCCGTGTCTCAGCGAGTTAAGGCAAAATACGTCGCCGATGATGCATACTATATCACTCCACCACCAGTGAAGAAACAGAAAATCGATCCTCCGAAGAAGCTGGAAGAAAAGGTGGAAAAGCCAAAAATCCCAGAAAAGGCAGAGGTTGCGAAGAAAGAAGAATATCGCTACATACCGAAGGATACATATATTCCCGATTCCTCATCTGCCTATAAGTCAAAGTCGGATTCCGGAACATCCTCGCTGCTCTTAGACTGGTTTATAAAATACAGGGATTATATTGTAGGCCATAAAACGCTTTGTGCCATCGTTCTGGTTTGCGCAGTTGTTCTGGCTCCTGTTTTTTATTTTCTTATCAGATCCCTTGAGATTGAGGGTGGGAATCTCTACCTTACGATTCTCGGATTGCTTGTACTGTTTAACTGCTTTGTTTCGCTTTACGCAGCCTTTTTGCTTTGTCAAAGGAAGCTAAGCTGGTTGTTTACGAGAGATGCCCTGATAGTACCCATATCCTTAGTGACGGCTATTGCATACGCTTTGCTTGTAGATTACGGAAAGAGCTTTAGTGTTATAAACAACCTTATTATGATGGCTGTGTTGGGCACCGAAATGTATCTTTATTTAGAAATGACAAAGAAAAAAGAGTACGAGGTATTTCCAATTCTGGTACTATCAACGCTAATAAGTGTTGTTCTTGGATTTACAATTGCTTTTAATAGTTTTTAAAAAAAGAGGTGGTTTGCGTAATGCAAACCACCTTTAATGTTAATTAATGTTTACAAAAATATGCAAAATCTACAATCGGATAGGCTTATTTCTTATCTTTCTTTTTGAAAATAAAGCTTCTGAACAGGATTACGTTCATTACAAGGAAGAAGGCGATCAGTATACCGAGAGTAAGCTCGGGCTGCTTTGGTGCCAGATTTGCGAGAAGCATAAGAGGGAAGCCGAACACGATTGCAGGGAAGTTCTGGTAAACCATATTATCTGCAGCAGGCGTTCTGAACTCGCCGTCAACCTCACGGAGAAGGATTGTACCTGTGCTGGCAGTACCCGTAAGCATGCCGTACATCATAAGGAACTGTTCCTCCTCATAGTCGGGGAAGAGCTTTTTACATACGATACGAAGATACAGGTAGGTTGAGATAAGACCAACCGCACCGATAATAATAACGATACCCCAGTAGCTCTGAAGCTCATCGAGACGGATAGCTGCGACGCCTGCTACAACCATAAAGTCGAAGAAGAAGTTTGAGGTACGTGTCATAAGGAAGTTGTTTATGTACTGTCTCTTCATAAGACCACTCTTGCGAAGAAGTCCGACAACACCCTTTACAATAGTTGCGCCAACAACACCGAGAAGGAAGTTGAAGCCGTAGATCGTAGCCTTAAGACCCTCGCCCACAAGAGATCCGAGGATATACATAATGATATATGCGATAACGTATGCAACGACGATAAGCGAGATCTGAATCGTCATTTTATCAACGCTTTCCTGCATGGGAATTTCACCCGGAGCCTCAACAGTCTCTTTATAGTCGCTACCGTCGGTTCTTGTCGACTTGATAAGCTTTCCTGTTCTCTTTCTGAAATTCAGATGAACAACGCCACCGAGTGCTGCAGATATGAAACCGAAAGCTGCGATCGTAAGACCGAAAGCGCCTCCTCCCTGGAAGCCGAGCTTCTCATAGATTATACCCCAGTTAAGCGCCTGCCCCGTTCCCTGACCGTAGCCGAAGGGAAGGATAAGTCCCGCTGCCTTGAAGAATCCGGGCATAAGGGTCAGTGCGGCGATAATGGTGATTGCCATACCGAATATACCCTGAAGAAGATAGGTGGAGACTGTGGTAACACCTGTGTCGAATATTTCGGTTAGTCTTTTCTTGTTTACAGGCTTGTCACTGGATTTAAGCGAGGAAGCAATAAAACCAAGTGCAAGTGCGTGGTATGTTATGATCTCAAGATTCTGTGTTCCGTTTCCACCGAATATTGCGTTATCGAACATAACCTCACCGGTTATAGCCTTATAGATCGCTGCAACGATAAGCAGAACTGCGCCACCTATAACCGATGTGGGAATAAGCGATTCACGAAGAAGGGGAATTTTTCTTCTTAAGGTATTGCCTACTAAAAGGCTTCCTGTCAAAACGGCAAAGAGCAGTATCCAGCTCCATACCTCAGAGTCCCAAAAATTTATCATTTTCGTCTCCTTTACTAATGTTTTTGTGTCTGTGATATATGTTAACGTACTTAAGGGCGCAGAAGCGTTTGTCTCCCTTAAGCTGATAGATTTTTCCACCGTGGTAGATATTAAGCTTATTTCTGCCGAGAACGGTTATTGCCGAGCATTCTTCGAAGCGAAAGACAATAGAATCTTCTTTGACATCCATCTCTATCCTGTCGCCGTAAAGAGAAATTTTTGCCGACGGACAAAACGGAATCTTTTTTACCGAGGGAATAACCTCCTTGATCTCGGCGTAATCCTCGTACATAGGGGAAGCGTAATACGTGGAAAGGTCAAGAGAGTTTACGTAATCGCACTGCGCGTTATACCAATCGAGCAGGAAGCGATGTGGGAATTTGCAATTTATTCCTTCAAGCTCTTTTGTCGGAAGGTATCTTACCTTCTTGCCGCATTTTTTACACTCAACCGTATCACCGTTGCTTTCCAGATTGGAAAGGCCACAGTCCGGGCAGGTGTAAAATGCTCGCTCGATGTATTCAGCACTCTTTTTATGTAGAAATCTTGCGTCTGCTTTAGCCTCGTTCTGATACAGACCGTCGCGAATGATCGTGAAAAGCTCATCGTCGGTAAGCTCGCTGTATTCCTCAGGCTCGATTACCCTGGAAACAAATGCGCGCATATTACCCTTTCTTGTCACATCACTCCATCTTGGCTGGACACCGTAGCCACCTTCAATACGGAAGAGCAGGATCGGCAGACCGAGCTTTCTTGCCAGTGGGGCAATGGTCGGGCTCATATAAACCGTCTCTCCACTGTAGGTACGGTTGCCCTCGGGTGCAATTGCAATAGAGCCACCCTCCTTCGCCACGCGAATGCAGTTAAGAATTGCCTTGATATCGGTGGTTTGTTTTTTGATTGGAATAGGCTCGACAAGATACTTGATAAGAGAGGATACCCATCCGTTCGAAAACAGATCCTCGGACGCCAGATAATAAACCGGTTGATTTAAGGCTGCGCCTACAAAGAACTGATCGAAGGCAGTCTGGTGATTGTATAGAATAAGATAGGGCCGTTTTTGCTCATCTTTAAATTTAGTTATCTTAACACCGTAGCGTATTTTACAAAGCAGCGAAATGGGCGCTTGCAGGAGTAGGCGCACCACCTTGTGCCGTGGCTTTATCCACTTTTTATTTTTCTTTTGCTTCATAATGACCTCCTTTTAAGGTCGTTAATAATAATTATAAATGTTTTTTGTTAAATCGTCAAGAAAAAAGTTTGTTTTTTTACATTTTAGCTATACATTAGAGCAATGTTTATGGTATAATTTAAGTATAAGTCGTATAAATTAACCGATTTATATATTATATAGAAAGGAAAAAACAAAAATGTTTTTATTAGATACTATGCCAAGCATAACCTCTGAAACCTGGTCTACTGTATTTAATACCATACTTTCCTGGTGTTTAAATACAGGAATTAAAATCGTTATTTCGATCATTATACTGATTGTAGGTTTAAGAATAATCAACGTTCTTGCGCGCAACATTCAAAAAAGAATACAGAATAACGATAAGTATGATAAAACCATAGTGAAAACTCTTACCTACGTAGGCAAAATTGCTGCTAAGATTCTGCTGTTTATCTGTATTATAGGATATCTCGGTATTGATACAAGCGGTCTTACTGCACTCGTTGCATCTCTCGGTGTGTGCGTAGGTCTGGCAGTGAACGGCGCTCTTTCAAATCTTGCGGGGGGAGTTCTTATTCTTTTCACCAGACCCTTCAAGGTTGACGATTATATAGAGGCGATGGTTGACCCTGCTGTTTCGGGAACTGTAGAGGATATTCAGATCGTATGCACAAAGCTGAGAACTCCTGATAATAAGGTTATTTACATTCCGAACGGAACTCTTTCGAATGCTCACATTGTTAATTATTCTGAGAAGGAGCTTCGCCGCGTTGATTTCAGCTTTTCTATAGCCTATGACAACGATGTTGAGATTGCAAAGGCTGCTATACTTACGGTATGTGATGCGCACACTCTTGTTCTTGATGATCCTGCGCCGTTTGTAAGGGTATCTGAATACGGTCAGAACAGTATTGATATTGTTGCGCGCGTATGGGTGAAGAGTGAAGATTATTGGACGGTTAAGTTTGATATTCTTGAAACGGTGAAAAAGGTCTTTGACGAAAGTGAAATTACCATTCCATATAATCAGCTTGACGTGCATATTAAAAAGGATTGATTCACCCTCTGAGGTCTGAAAAAAGAAAAACCTCTCGAACGAAAGGAACGGTCATACAATGGCAGAAATATGGGACATCGTAGATAAAGACGGTCACGATACCGGAATGAGATGTATCCGTGGCGAAGGCAAAAAAATACCGAATGGGCTGTACCATCCATGTGTTGAAATATGGGTTGTGATCGATGACAGATTGCTTATTACACAGCGTCATCCCGATAAGCACGAGGGCTTGAAATATGACGTTCCGGGTGGCGCTGTGGTTTCGGGAGAGGCAATATCCGACGGAGCTATGCGCGAGCTTTATGAGGAGGTAGGTATACTTACCTCTTTGAGTGAGCTTGTTTACCTCGGTGCTCTTGCTGTGGATAACGTTTACGCTGCGTCATATCTTCTTCGCCTTGATAGCCTTCCAACACTGACCCTTCAGGCTGCAGAGGTTGTCGGATATAAGACAGTGACGGCAGAGGAGCTTGAAAATATGTCGGCTGAGCTTACCAAAGGCACGTGGAGAAGATATAATTTGTATAAAAACAAGCTTTTTGGCTGATCAACAGTAAATATAAATATTTTTCATATTGACAATTATTTATTTAGGTGATATAATAAATATGTATTCGTATATTTGATAATATTTCTAAATACATTTTGGAAGGACATATGATATAATGAAAAATTTAGCTTTTCGTAGCGCAGGAATCGGTTCGGTTATTCTTGCCCTTATTCTCTTGGTGGTTATTTACACTTTACTTGGCACTGTTGATCTCGTGTTTATGAAGGGAGATTTTCAGGTTGCACGCATGGAGGACGTGAGGGTTATTTCGGACCTCGAGCTTAGTGCCGAGGACGTTATCACAGGCGAGGAGCTTGAATATACCTACGGTGAGGATAATAAGGACTTTAACGGAGATTTCAATTTCAGATTTGAGATTGCAAAGACTCTTATAATAAACCTCTTCACCTTTAAGTGGGAGGCAACAGACAATACCATCGTTCTGACTGCAAAATAATTTAATAAAAAATAAGGGGCTGCTTTATTTAGGCATAACCGAACAAAAAATGGTAGAGGTACTCTTAAATGTGCCTCTACCATCAATATTTATCTAACCGAGAAAATCTAAGGTTAAAAACCTTCGGTTTTCTCCTTTTTATTTGAGTTTTTGTTCTATCTC
>JAFTON010000097.1 GCA_017463765.1 Clostridia bacterium
ATAGCTTCATAGCTGACGAAGAAGAGGTTGTTATCCCTACTACCGAGGCAGCAGTATTTGAGAACACGGTTGCAGAAACAGTTCTTGAGGATGAGATCGTTATTTCCGTACCCGAAACAATTCGTGTCGAAGAGGTTTCTCTTCCTAAGTCTGCATCAATTTCAGATAGCTTCATAGCTGATGAGGAAGATGTTGTAATTCCTGCAACAGAAGCTGCAGTATTTGAGAACACGGTTGCAGAAACAGTTCTTGAAGATGAGATCGTTATTTCTGTACCCGAAACAATTCGTGTTGAAGAGGTTTCTCTTCCCAAGTCTGCGTCAATTTCAGATAGCTTCATAGCTGATGAGGAAGATGTTGTAATTCCTGCTACAGAAGCAGCAGTATTTGAGAACACGGTTGCAGAAATAGTTCTTGAAGATGAGGTTGAAATCTCTGTACCCGAAACAGTTACCATCCTGGAAGCAGTTCTTCCTAAATCCGAGTATCTTGATGACAGATACGTTGCAGTTGAGGAAGCAACATCCGAGCCTACCGTCGCATCTACTATAGTTGAAGATAACATTCCTGCAACAACGATTGAGGATAGCATTGAGTACAGAACAACAACCATTATTTCTGACGATAAGGTCGTTCTTAAGGTTTCCGAGCGTGTTCCTGCAGGCGAGTCTGAATATAGCCCTGTCGTTCTTTCTGACGAGACAAGTGAGGCTAAGACCGATGAAACAAGCTCCGATACAAAGAAGTCCACAAAGATTTCTACCATTCCTACTACAACAAGTGGTAAGATTAAGCATGAAGATCCTATGATTCCTACACTTCCTTCCGTGGCAGCAAACGGAACCGGATCGAATGCGCTTGAAACTCCCTTCGTTCTTCCCGCGACAGAGAAGGGCAAGGAGATTATGGCTACCTATGCAGGCCTTGTTCCGGAGGAGACAGAGTCCTCCTTCGCTGAGGCAATGCGTGATGCACAGGATATTCCCGTCGCACCTATGCTTAGTGTTGATGACAAGTCTACTGACAAGCCTGAGTCCGAGCCTGTGGTTGAGCCTGTTGTTGAGCCTGTGGTTGTAGAGCCGGTATCCTTCGAGCCTAAGGTTATTGTTGCAGATTCCGATGTAGAGATTCACTATGACGGTGATTCCGAGCCTGTCGAGGAAGAGCCTGTGGTTGAGCCTGTAGTCGAGGAGTCTGTTGAAGAGGTTATCGAGGAAGAGCCCGTTGTCGAGGAGCCTGTTGAAGAGGTTGTCGAGGAAGAGCCCGTTGTCGAGGAACCCGTTGAAGAGGTTGTCGAGGAAGAGCCTGTAGTCGAGGAGCCTGTCGAGGAGGTTATCGAGGAAGAGCCTGTAGTCGAGGAGCCTGTTGAAGAGGTTATCGAGGAAGAGCCCGTAGTCGAGGAGCCTGTTGAAGAGGTTGTCGAGGAAGAGCCCGTTGTTGAAGCGCCTGTCGAGGAGCTTATTCACACCGATGCAGAGCATGCCGACGAGCTTATGACAGACGAAGAGGCTGAGGAGCATATCGAGATCATCGAGGAAGCGCCCGGCAGAGAGAGAAAGGGCAAGATGCACGCCATCAACCTTGACACAATCTGCGAGCACTTTGAGGAGGGTGAGACCGTAACCCTTGAGGCACTTCAGGAGAAGAAGCTTGCTCCCAAGAATGCAGGCAGAGTAAAGATTCTTGCCCGTGGCATTATGACAAAGAATCTTGACATCATTGCAGACAGCTTCTCGCTTCAGGCTGTTAAGATGATTACTCTTGCAGGTGGTAAGGCTGAGCAGTTTAAGTAATTCTGAACGGCTTGATACCGAACACAAAGATTAACGAAATAAGGTGAGGAGCCCTTAAAGCTCCTCACCACAAAATAAAAGAGAGAACGAAACGGATTGTCCGATATGGATTTTTCCGAATACGGTCTCTCTTTTTTTCTTCCTTATATATTATAAAAGCATTTGGTAAGACTATTTAAAAAGAAAATCTATTTTATTTCATCATAAAGCTGATTCATAATGGCCTTTGTTTTCTTTCTATCCAGCTTTACAACCCTTCTGTCGTATGTGATAAGACCGTTTGTCTCATCCTCAACGTCGGATACCTGGGTGTAAACAAGTGCGCATATGCCACGGGAAATAAGTGGCTTTATCTCTTCGAGATACAGTTTGTCGAAGGCATCCTCAAACTCGCTCTGCGTCTCAAAAATGCTGTATCCGTAGTTTTCTTCACCAAAAAGATGTCCCTTTACACGATGAGAATAACCACCGAACTCGCTGATTACCATAGGTGCCTTTTTCAGCCTTCTGACTCTTACCGGTTTAAAATAAACGTGATGTGAATCAACGTCGCTCTTCTTCCTCCAGAACCAGCCTGACGTGGAGTCGTAAATTCTGGTCGGATCCTTCGCCTTTGCTATCTCGTACATTCTGTCTGCTTCAAACTGTCCCCAGCCCTCATTGAATATGGTGTAGTAAAGCACCGAGGGGAAGAAGCGAAGATGCTCTATTGTCCGTATCATTTCGCTTTCAAAAATCTTTCTGGTCTCATTATCCTTATGCCTGAAAAGTATAGGCAGACGCTTGAAGCCCACTGTAGGAAGTGCAGTATCAATAAGCCAGGAATAATCCGAGTTGTTAACCATATCCTGAAATACCACAACACCCATCTTGTCACACAGATGATAGAATATCTCGGGCTCAATCTTTATATGCTTTCTCAGCATGTTAAAGCCAAGCTCCTTGGTGGTTTTTATATCCTCCTCATAACCTCGGGAGGTGGCAGGCAGGAAAATTCCGTCGGGGAAATATCCCTGGTCTAAAAGACCGTTGAAAAGGTAGGGATGACCGTTAAGAGTAAGTCTGGATATACCTTTAATACGGTCAACACCGATCTCGCGAAGGGCAAAGTAGCTTTCAATCCTATCCTCGCCTGAGATAACGGTGAAGTGGTAAAGGTATGGGTGCTCGGGTGTCCACAGATGCTTATCAACCGGCGAAATCGTTATTTCATCGCCGTCGAACTCATAGCTTCCACCCTCTTTTATAGTAAGCAGCTTGTGTTTTTCGCCACCGATAAGCTTTATTTTTACGTTGTTCATGGTGGAGGTAACGGTAAGACGTTCGATATATTTATCGGGAACAGACTCAATCCACACTGTCTGCCATATGCCACTGACGGGAGTATACCACATGCCACCACGGTTTCTCGTTTGCTTTCCGTAAGGGTACAGACCCGACAGATCGTCACGCACCTTAACGTATATCTCGTTCTCACCATCCCTTATAAGCTCGGTTATATCGGCAGAAAATGGATGATATCCCCCCTCATGACGTACAACGATTTTACCGTTCAGAAATACCTCGCACATCGTATCAACTGCGCCGAAGTGCAGTATAATCCTACCTCTGTTAAATCCGTCGGGAAGTGTAAAGCTGCGTCTGTAATGCATAATACTGCCTTCGGGAACAGCTCTTTCTATGCCGGAAAGCAGGCTCTCGGGAGGAAAGGGAACGAGTATTTTTTCTTTATATTCTGCACCCTCATCTTCGAAAGCTACTGCGAAATCCCACTCTCCGTTAAGGCACAGGAAAGAGTCTCGCACCATAGAAGGACGTGGATACTCATTCCAGGGAGTATTCTTATCCATTTCATCGATATATTTTGTTTTCAAGGTTGGATAAATGATCTTTTCTTTTTTCTTCATTTTCGCTCTCCTAAAAAGAGGGTATTTTTCTTTATTGTACCATTTTACAGAGTTAAATACAATAGCATTTTAAATTTTTATATATATTTTATTTATATATTTATTTACAATAAACAAAAAAAGGATAAAATTTTCTAACATTAAGAAAAAGAAAAAATCCTTTTAATAATTGAAAAACATAAGCCTTTATGGTATAATATATACTGAATTTATATTTGCATTTCAGTATTAATCGAAAGGATGTGATTAAAATTTTCAAGCAAGGCTTTGACAACGAGCAATATCGAAAGCTGCAGTCCTCAAAGATAAAAGAGAGGATTTCTCTCTTCGGTGAAAGACTGTATCTTGAATTCGGTGGAAAAATATTTGATGATTTCCATGCATCACGCGTGCTTCCCGGCTTCGCGCCCGACAGTAAAATAAAAATGCTGGTCGAGCTTAAGGATGAGGCAGAGATAATTGTCTCCATCAATGCAGAGGATATAGAGAAGAATAAGGTAAGGGGAGATCTTGGTATCACCTATGATCACGACGTATTAAGGCATATCGACGCCTTCCGTGGCTACGGATTGTACGTCAGCGCCGTGGTTATGACCAGATATACTGCCAGCCCTGCTGCAGAGGCGTTTAAAAACAAGCTTGAGAACCTGGGTCTTAAGGTTTATAAGCATTATGATATTGTAGGCTATCCTCACAATATTCCTCTGATTCTTTCGGAGGGGGGATTCGGCAGGAACGAGTACGTGGAGGCTACACGTTCTATAGTGGTGGTTACTGCACCCGGTCCCGGATCGGGTAAGATGGCTACATGCCTGTCGCAGATATATCATGAGAGTAAGCTGGGACGTAAGTCAGGATATGCGAAATTCGAGACCTTCCCGGTTTGGAATCTGCCTCTTTCTCACCCGGTTAATCTTGCCTACGAGGCAGCGACGGCAGATCTCGCCGACGTTAATATGATCGACCCCTTCCACCTGGAGGCATATAACACCCCGGCAGTCAATTATAACAGAGACGTTGAGGTGTTCCCGGTGCTTCGCTCTATGCTGAAGGGTATTCTCGGCGAATGCCCCTATAAGTCGCCTACTGATATGGGCGTAAATATGGCAGGCTTCTGTATCTATGATGACGCTGCAGTATGCGATGCTGCAAGGCAGGAGGTTATTCGCCGTTATTACAACGCGCTTTGCGACAGAAGAAAGGGTAACAGCAACGATGCCGAGATTGATAAGATAGAGCTGCTTATGCAGAAGCTTTCTACCTCGGCAGAGAAGGATAGAAAATGCGTTATGGCTGCTCTGAATAAGGCAGAAGAGACAGGCGCGCCTGCAGTTGCAATTGAGCTTGACGACGGTAGAATTATCACGGGAAAGACAAGCTCGCTCCTCGGTGCATCCAGCGCAGCTCTGCTTAATGCCATCAAGGCCGTGGCAGGTATTCCCGATGCTATGGACGTTATCTCGCCTGAGGTTATTGAGCCTATTCAGAAGCTTAAGACCTCCTACCTCGGAAATCATAATCCCAGACTTCATACCGACGAGATTCTGGTTGCTCTGTCGGTTTCTGCAGTAAATAATCCTTGTGCCAAGATGGCATTTGAGGCTATTCCGAAGCTGAAATATTCGGAGGTTCACTCCACGGTTATTCTCTCGCAGATAGACGCTGCCACCTTCCGTAAGCTTGGTATGAATCTTTCCTGCGAGCCACAATATCAGACTAAAAAACTATTCCACAATTAATGAAAGGACGTATAAGTTATGGAATTCAGTATTAATCACCCTATACTGTTCGTTCTTGTCGGCATAATTATCGCTGCTGTTCTCGGTCAGTCGGTATATTTCCTTATTAAGTCGGTAAGAAGAGCAAAGGCGACGGGTATGGATATGACAAAAATCAAAAAGACCATTATCACCGCCGCAATCTTTACTATCGCACCTGCAATATCTATTGTTGTTACGGTTGTCACACTTGCAAAGTCTCTTGGTATAGCGCTTCCGTGGCTCAGACTTTCGGTTGTGGGCTCGTTATCATATGAGGCGATCGCTGCAGCAAATGCTGCCAGTGGTATGGGTCTCACTCTTGCACAGCTTGGCGAAAATATGACGGCATCCAACTACGTTACCGTTTCGCTGGTTATGACACTATCCATTATGGTAGGTATATGGCTTGTTCCCCTTATTGCAAAGAAATATCAGAACGGTCTCGTTTCCTTTGAAAACAAGGACAAGAAGTGGAGCGATATTCTTCAGAACTCGCTCTTCATCGGTATGATAAGTGCTTTCGTGGGCTTTGTTTTCTGCGACGTAAGCCGTCTTTGGAGCGAGAGCGCAAGATTTGTTGAAATAAAGGAGAAGGTTCTTGTTGACGGTAAGCTTGAGTCTGTTGTAGTCGGAGTTACCGAGTATACTGCAACCTCGGGTATCGTTCCGGTTCTCGTAATGGTTACCAGTGCACTCAGCATGTGCATCTGTGGACTTCTTATTAATAAGCTTAAGTGGAAGTGGCTTAACGACTACGCTCTGCCTATCTGTATGATTCTCGGTATGGCTGTCGCTATCCCCGTTACTGCCTGGCTTGGTATGGAGGTAAAATAAGATGAAGAATAAGAATAAACTTACATATATGGACACCGTTCACCGTGACGGTACAATATGGAATATAGGAATGATGCTTCTTCTGCTTGCATTCCCCTTTGCAGTCTGGATTATCTTTGGCGAGGGTCCCGATTGGCAGGGACTTGGACTCGGACTTCTTGCTACCGGTCCTATGTACTGGGCTGTAGGAGTTGTTGAGGTTATCACCTTTATTCCTATGCTTGGCGCAGGTGGTTCCTATCTTTCATTCGTTACAGGTAATATCTCAAACCTTAAGCTTCCTTGCGCCATCAACGCACTTGAAAATGCAAAGGTTGATGCAAAGAGCGAGGAGGGCGAGGTTATTTCTACTATTGCAATTGCCGTATCCTCTATAGTTACAACCCTGATCGTTGCACTCGGTGTGCTCCTTATTGCTGTTACTCCTATCAGCAAGATTCTTGAGGAGGAGGCTCTTAAGCCTGCCTTTGACCAGATGCTTCCTGCACTCTTCGGTGCTCTTGGTGTAGCTCTTATTTCAAAGAACTGGAAGATTGCGATAGCTCCAATAGCTCTTATGCTTGTGCTCTTCGTATTTGTTCCTGCGCTTAATTCGGGCATGGTAGGAATCATGGTTCCCGTTGGTGTAATCTTTACTATAGCATTCTCAAGACTGCTTTATAAGAAGGGAATTATTTAATTATGTGGTGGTTAGCTATTCCTGTTGCTATTGTAATTTTCCTTGCAATTATTTTTATACGCGCATTGCTTTTCGTTCCGAAGAAGGAGGAGCTTAAGGAGATTCCTGCCGTATACGTAAACGGTGATAAGGCTTCTCACGATCTTGCTGAGATGATCAAGTGCAGGACTATCTCTCACTTTGATCAGAGGGAGGATGACAGTGTGGAGTTTGAAAGGTTTGAGAAGCTTCTGCCCACCCTTTTCCCTGCAGTGTTTGATAAATGCAGCTATGAGAAGGTTGGCGAGAGAGGTATTCTCATCAGATGGAAGGGCGCTTCTTCCGATGCTCCCAGCGTGTTTATGTCACACTACGACGTTGTAGCCGTGGAGCAGAACGATTGGGAAAAGCCTGCCTTTGACGGTATTATTGAGAACGGTGTTCTCTGGGGACGTGGCACTCTTGATACAAAGGGAACTCTTAACGGTATTCTCCAGGCAGCAGAGGCTCTTATTAACGAGGGCTTTGTACCGAAGAATGATATTTACTTTGCCTTCGGTGGTAACGAGGAGGTAAACGGTGACGGCTCCTACGGTATCGTTCAGCTCTTCAAGGAGCGTGGAATTACTCCCGGTCTTGTTCTTGACGAGGGGGGCGCAGTTTGCACAGGTGTGTTCCCGGGCGTTTCCAAGCCCATTGCTCTTATCGGTATCGGTGAGAAGGGTCATATCAATATTGAATACACAGTAAAGGGTGGTGGTGGACATTCCTCCTCTCCCAAGTCGGGTGGACCTGTATCCAGGCTTTCAAAGGCATGCCTTAACGTAGAGAAGAGCACCTTTAATTACACCCTCACCAAGCCTACTGCCGAGCTTTTTGATACGGCAGGCAGATATTCTACCTTCCTGTTCAGATTGATTTTTGCAAATCAGTGGTGCTTCTCTCCTGCGCTTTCGCTTTTTGCTAAGCTGTCGGGTGGCGAGTTCAACGCCGTAGTACGCACCACCACTGCTTTTACACAGATGCGTGGATCCAAGGGCGCAAACGTTATTCCTGCTCACGCAAGCATGGTTTCCAATCACCGTATTATTCCGGGTGAAACCATGGAGTCGGTTGTTGAACACGTTACCAAGGCAGTTGATGACGAGAAGGTTCAGATCAGTGTTATCAGTGGCAGCAATCCTTCGGTAATCTCCGAAACAAAGTGCGAAGCGTACGAGCGTGTTCGCAGCACAGTTGCAGAGACCTGGCAGGATGCTATCGTATCACCTTACCTTATGGTTGCAGGCTCGGACTCCCGTCACTGGGGTGAGATCTCCGATAAGGTTTATCGCTTCTCGGCTATGGCTCTGACTAAGGAAGAGCGAGGTATGATTCACGGCAATGACGAGCGCATTCCTCTTGCAACCATTTCCAGAACGGTAGAGTTCTTCCAGCGAATTATGAGAAAGAGCTGATAAACTAAAATAAAAAGGTGCTGAGTCATTAAGAATTCAGCAATATCAAGGCTATGGGGATAGTAAAGACATCAACTGCTGAATTCTTAGTGCGAAGCAGATTTCGGGGCTTGCTTGATTTAGAGCAGAAATCTTCGTTTGCGAGCGTGAGGCGTATTGGCATACGTCGAGCGAGTAAACGGAGATAGAACAAAAAACTCAAATAAAAATGGAGAAAACCATAGGTTTTCAACCTTAGATTTTCTCGGTTAGATAAATATTGAAGGTAGAGGCACATTTAAGAGTACCTCTACCTTTTTTGTTCGGTTATGCCTAAATAAAGCAGCCCCTTTTTTTGATATATAAAAAAATTACCAACGGTTATTTCGTTAACTCATAAAATGCTATTGCACCTGCAGCTGCCACGTTAAGCGAGTCAACGCCGTGCTTCATCGGGATTTTTACGGTGTAGTCGCAGCCATCTATTGTGTCTTTCTTTAGACCCGTCCCCTCTGTGCCGAGGATTATTGCAAGCTTTTCCTCTGCCTTAAGTGTAGAATCATCAATATCCACCGTCTTGTCGGTCAAAGCCATTGCAACCGTCTTAAAGCCAAGATTGTGCAGCTGCTCCATTCCGACCTTAGGCCAATCCTCAGGTTTTTCGCCAATTTTTGTCCATGGCACGAGGAACACCGTTCCCATACTTACTCTTACAGCACGTCGGCATAGTGGATCGCAGCAGGTAGGGGTTACAAGCACTGCATCGATGCCGAGAGCTGCTGCCGAGCGAAACAGAGCTCCTATGTTGGTTGAATCTGCCACTTCCTCAAGCACTGCTACACGCCTTGCATCCTTCAGAAGTTCCTCTACAGAGGGAAGTGTAGGACGCCTCATAGCGCATAGCGCACCTCGGGTCAGCTCAAAGCCTGTCATTCGGGTCAGCAGCTCACGGTCTGCTGTGTAGATCGGAATATCTCCGCATTTTTCAATTATTCCTGCCACTGCACCGTTTATAAGTCTCTCCTCGGTAAGCAGCGAGATTGGCTCGCAACCACCCTGCATCGCCACCTCGATAACGGTGGGACTTTCGGCTATAAAAATACCCTTTTCGGGCTCAAGTCTGTTTCTTAACTGTGATCCCGTCAGCCTGACGTAGACGTCAAGTGCAGGATCGGAAAAGTCGGTTATTTCTATTATGTTTGGCATAAACCTTCCTCAAAAATATGTTTTACAGCATTATATCATAAATATATCTTTTTGTCAAATCACAACAAAGGTATATTTATCATCAAAAAATGCTTAAAATAAAGCTCTCGAATCGATTCTATATCTTGAAAAATTTATTTTTAAATGGTATAATAAATACGCTTATTGGAGCTTGTGTTTTCGGTGTGTGGTTTCAATGGCTTAGCACCTTTTTTGTTTTTTATATCAAGGTGGAGAGATGCACGAATACCGAAAAAATTTTTATGGAGGTTTTTTATGAAAAAACTTATATCATTTTTACTTGTGTTATGTATGTGCCTTTCTGTTGGCGTAATGCTCACGGCTTGTGGTGGTAAAAAGCATACGCACAGGTATAAAACAGAATGGTCGAAGGATGAAACACATCATTGGCACGCTTGTGAGGGAGATGAAGCAGACAGAGGTTGTGACGATATTATCGACAAGGCAGAGCATGCCTGGAATGATGGTGAGATCACAACGCCTGCAACAGTGGAGTCGGATGGTATAAAAACCTTTACTTGTACCGTTTGCGCTCAGACGAAAACCGAGAGCATTCAGTTGAAAACAACCGTAACAGAAGCAGAATGGAATTTGGCTTTTGAAATGAATAATTTTACGGTGAAAGGTTTTGTTACCGAAAGAGGTAAGCAAGAGGGGCTTTTAATGAAGATAACCGACAGTGCAATTTACACCGAAAATGACGGTTATACAAGATTTGTCGTAAAAAAAGACGATGGCTGGCATATGACTAACGGTACAGATTTTGGTCCGGTTATGAACGGTGTTTCGGCCTCTGTGAGATTTGCTATGATGTCCTTCCATCTTCCGGAGTACGCAGACTTTACTTATGATGAGGAGTCAAAATCATACCTTTATGTAAAATCGGACTCTTCTTCGGGCTTCTATAAATTTAACGTTTATTTTGAGAACGGCGTTATAGTGAAAATTGATGGTGAGGAAGATGCCGGAGTCGGTGTTACTCATTCTTTTGATTTTGAAAATTATGGCACAACCGTAGTTGACATACCTACCGTAAATACGAATGTAACGGAGGAAGAGTGGAAGCAAGCTTTTTTAAATGCAGCGAAAACAAATAATCTTACATATACCTGGCATCAAATAAACCAAAAGGGACAGGTTACTTCCGATGACGGTTTTATTAAAGTGCATAAAGACGGAAATGAGATTTTTATGGAAGGCGCTTGTGGTGCTGACGGAGCCGATTGTTACATCTTATCCGAGGAAAATATCTTTTATCACTATACTCGTGATGAAGATAACGTCTGGTCGAGAACACAGGTTGAAACGCTGTTGCATATACCCATGTTAGCAGACGTATTGACACCCTTTTCTGATTTAAGGAATTCCTTTACTTTTGACGAGGCAAAATCTATATTCTCTGCTACCTCAATAGAGGTAATGGGAGTTGATATGGATGTAGACGTAAGAATAGAGGATGGTAATTTAACCTATTTGAGATTCAAAATTTTTACCGATTACAGTGATAATCAACCCACGTGGATTACCACAATTTATGAATTCACTGAATATGGTACAACAAATGTGACATTACCTAATATAAGTCAATAATAGTTTTTTATAGTGTATTAAGCGACGAATTTTCATAATTCGTCGCTTTTAATTTGTGCCTAAAAACAAAAAACGACCCTCAAGGAGCCGTTTTCGCTTTGGCCTACCTACGCGGATTCGAACCGCGGACCTTCAGAGTCGGAGTCTGACGCGCTATCCAGCTGTGCCATAGGTAGATATTTGGTTTTCAGAGTTTGCTAAACTTCTGCTATTGTTCATCTTACTTAGTTAATTCCTTGATTATTTTAACATTTTTATATTCGGTTGTCAATACAAAACCGTTAATTCTTTTCTTTGCTTGCAAAACAAATATCTTTGTGATATAATATTTACGTCAAAAAATAAATAAGCTTGTCGAAAGGAAACGAAATGAACATCCTCGTAATTAACGGCAGCCCGAAGGGCAAGTACAGTATAACTCTTCAGACTATTAATTATCTCGAAAGACGTTTTAAGGACCACAGCTTTTCTGTCCTGAACGCAGGGCAGACAATTCGCGCGATTGAGAAGGATTTTAGCAAGTCCCGTGAGATGCTTCTCGCTGCTGATGCAATCATTTTTTCATATCCCGTATACACCTTTATAGCACCCTGTCAGCTTCACCGTTTTATAGAGTTGATTAAGGCAGACGGCGTAGACCTGAGTGGCAAATTTGTGACACAGATAACGACGTCGAAGCACTTTTACGATATAACAGCGCATAGATACATTGAGGACAACTGCTACGATCTTGGTTTAAAATACATAAAGGGTCTGTCTGCCGATATGGACGATCTTCTGACCGAGGAGGGCAGGGAGGTTGCCGAAAAGTTTTTTGCGCATTTTCTCTGGTCTGTGGAGCAGGGGCTTTATGAATCTCCTGTAAAAAGGGTGAGCAGCTATTCTCAGAAGGCTGCTACAAAGGCTGAAAGCGTAGAAAAAGAAAAACGTGACGTTGTCATTATCACCGACAACACAGACGAGGGCTCAAGCCTCGCAAAAATGATTGAACGCTTCCGTGCAGTTCTGCCATACGAAACGAGAGTTGTCAATATAGCCGAGTATCCCTTTTCGGGTGGTTGTCTCGGCTGCTTCAACTGTGCAGTTTCGGCTAAATGTGTGTATAAGGACGGCTTTGACGAGTTCCTGCGTAACAATATTCAAAAGGCAGATTCCATAGTCTACGCCTTTACAGTTCGTGATCACTCGATGGGATCGCGCTTCAAAATGTATGATGACCGTAACTTCTGCAACGGACACCGTACCGTTACGGTTGGTATGCCGATAGGATATCTTGTAAGTGGCGAGCTTTCTTCTGAGGAAAATCTCAGAAATATTATCGAGGCACGTGCTGAGGTTGGACACAACTTCCTGGCAGGAGTAGCCACTGATGAAAGAGATCCTGATGCAGAGATAGACGCACTCGCACTTCAGCTTGATTACGCACTTAAAA
Organism: Clostridia bacterium; assembly: GCA_017463765.1. GTDB lineage: Bacteria > Bacillota > Clostridia > Oscillospirales > CAG-272 > UBA1740. Next base: position 12,638 of record JAFTON010000097.1, read on the forward strand.
ACAAGTACGTTCATACCCAAAATTTCTGGGGTATCGGTGGTATGAAAATTTTCCGTGATCTTATTTATAAGATGCAGGGCATGATGCGTGCCGACCATAAGTTCTATAAGAAGGGTGGGTACTATAAGGACTTCCCACAGCGAGATAAGGCTACGATAATAAAGATGTATCTTGTCGGCTTCCTTCTTTCAAACGAGAAAATTCGCTCCAAGATGGGCAACGCTATGAACGACGGTATGCTGATGCCATACAAGAAAATGTTCGACAAAATGGATAAAAAGTCTAAATAAAAAATATAAACCACGGCAGAATTTTTGAAGCCGTGGTTTTGTTATTAAAATCCGTAAATCCAGTTAAGTGGAATAAGGAATGTATATGGTGCTGTGAATACAGCAAAGCTGAGTGCCATTTTAAATCTTACAGCTTTATCGAGATTCTTAAAGCTGAAGGCGTAGTTAAAGATGAAGATGAATATTGCCGATAGCAGCAGTGCAGGAACGGTCAGAATAGGCTCGTCACCACGAATGTTAAGGTCAAACAGCGACATCACTCCTAAAATTAAGCCTGCACCGATCATATCGGCAAGGAAGCCGAAAATCCATACCTTAAGGATATGTTTTTTATACGTTCCTCTTTCGAAGATGCCAATTTTCTTTGAAGCTATAATAAGCACAAGACTGTCAACTATAAAGTTAACGGGTAAAACTGCTATCCATGCCGTTGGCATTAAAATCAGCAGCCAGATAGGGAAGAGAATGTTATAAAGCTTGATCTCGTTTCTGCTATTCATAAGTTGCCTCCTTTATGTTATTTATTTCCTTAGTTCCTTTAATGCAATATACTCTCTGTAATATGCTCCGTATCTGACTTCATTTATGCCCTTGTAGTCCTCGTAGCTTCCGAATATTTTTATTGCCTCGGAAAAATCCATCCACTTAGGTTCAAGTCCGTTTTTTATTTCATTCTCTGTAAGCTTGATTTCGCATTCATCAAGATAATCACAAATAAAATAGTGGCTTTTGAAAAAATACTCGTGATAGTATTCCTCCAGTGTCAGATAATGAGTATGAGGATTTACAATAATTCCGGTTTCCTCAGCGAGCTCTCTTTTACAGCAATCGGCAAGGCTCTCTCTGTCCTCGCGTCCACCACCGGGAATGAGATATTGATCCTCTTTTCTATAGTAGCTTAAGAGGATTTTACCGTCACGGATCAGGATTCCGCGACAGCCCTCCACAACCCTTTTTACAACAGGCTCTCTGTTCTCGCCTAAAATCTCAATGGTTTTCATTTATATATCCTCGTCTGGCTGCTGTCCGTTATGTGCAAGCCATCTGCACTCGCTGATATCCATATCGGTAAAGGTAGCCTTGAATGAAGAGTCCTCGGGGCTGCAGGCATATATACCAAAGCTGATCGTTCCGTCACCATGCCACATATGGCATACTCTCATTTGCCTGAAGGTAACGCCGTCTTCCGAGCATTCGATACAGTAGTCATCCTCTCTGCGACTGAATCTGTACCACATCGACTTGACAGATGCGTCGATCTCTGTGGTTGCCCAGTCGGAATACCCGTTGTTCGTTACCACGCTGCCAAGATGCTGAAAGTCTCCGTTTTCATATTCAATAGAAGCCTTCAGCCAGTTTTCACTGTCCAAATACATAATTATACCACACTGATCGAAACGGTTCTTACTGTCAAACTCGGTTTTCACAGTGAAGGAGAAAAACTTTTCATCTGTGTCCATCTGGAGCAGGGGAGCATTGTCGTTTCTGAAATGGTAATATGTTCTTTGCCACAGATCTGTGTGAGGCTCGGTTATTATCTCAATTTTTCCTTCACCGATATAATATTTTTTAGGCTCTCTTGTCCATTTAAGCTTATTAACGTCAAACTGCATTTTATTACCTCAAAGCTGTTTTTACTAATTATAGCATACCTAAACGCAAATGTAAAGAAAAAGCTCCGTTTTTTCGGAGCTTTTATACTAATGTCAGTTATCCTTGCTGATAACCTTCTTTTGCCAGGATTTCTTTTCGCACTTAGGGCACTTCATATATCTTGTTCTGCCGTAGTGCATAGCCCAGAGAACGTTATTGTAGGTGGGTATGTGTCTGTGCCCGCATTTTCTACACATATAATAGCCTGCAGTTTGCTCAATCCTTAAAGCGAAGCCTATTCCTACAAGGCTGAAAACAAATCCAAGAACGATAAGTGTTATTCTGAGCCATGCCTGCATCTCTAAAAATGATGCAAGGAAAGTAAAGCCGAGTAAAATTATTATCGAAAAGATACCAATAACCCGTTCAAGCAAAAGAAGCGACTTATCTGCTTCTTCCTTTTGCTTAACCATATCGAGTATATTCTTTTCATACTTTTCTTTGTAATTATCCATTGTAACAACCTCCCCATTTAATAAATCTGTTACGGTGATTTTTAAAACCATACATAAATCAAGCATTATCGCTGAGTCTGGCATTGATCTTCCGTTTTCCCATTTCGATACTGCTCGGTCTGTGATGCCTAATTTTTCTGCCAATTGCATCTGCGTTAGCCCTTGCTTTCTTCTGCACTCGGCAATAAATTTTCCGATTTTAATCTGATCCATTTGGTTTCCTCCTTTCCGATGTCAGTATATCAGAAAGAATATCAAAAATCCACATACCACCGGTTGAATGGGGAGTAATTCAACCTTTGGTTGAGTGTTTTTCTCTTACTTTTTGTCTAAAATTTCCTTCGCACGAAGCAAAATGGGAAGTTCTCTTTGCAAAATAAGCCTTCCGAGCGAGGAATTTCCGTTATTTTCGTATTCCTTAAGCGCCTCATCGTAACGCAGCTTTAGTGTGGAAAGATGGAATTTTTCCACCTCGTCATCGGTAAGATGAGTTTCGCCGAAGGAAATTACCTTGCATAAAAAGTAGTTGTTTATATTATGTCTGTGTATCAGGTTGTAGTAGTCGCTTACAACGCCTATTTTGCAGATAACCTCTACCTCTGCACCAAGCTCCTCCGAAAGTTCACGCTTGATGGCTATAGTAAGCTCCTCGCCAAATTCGACACCACCACCTGCAGTTTCAATAACCTTTGCTCTGCCGAAATCGTCGTCACGGTCGGCTCTGATAAAGTAAAAATAGCCATCACCGTCATAAACGATAGCGCGAACAATATGTCTGTCGTGGTCGGTGTATTCAAAAGGCCACTCGCTGTCCACAAGCTCTGTATATATTTCCTTATCTTCTTTCATTTTTTAAAAAACTCCACCGTTATACTTTTTCATAGCATATATTGTTATACCAAGTCCGACGAATATTGCGATAAACATTACTACGGTACCGATAATGCTGAAAATCGGATTTGCTGCAAGCTCTGTAATAACAGACAAAATTGAGAAGAAAATGATTCCCGAACCTACGATAATCGTACCGAGTCCCATAAGGCGACCGAAGGGAAGCACGTTTTCTTCCGAAACGCGCTGACGGTGATATGAGTGAATTGATGATATATTTCCTTTCGTATTTCCTATGCCGAGAGCTATGCACACAACGCCTATAATGGCAGAAATAATATAACCTATCATAAGTGCTCCTTTACTGATTTATTTTTTCATCTCCATGTAGGGAAGAACCGAGAAGCCGTTTTTCTCATAAACTCCGATCGCTCCCTCGTTTTCCTCTTCAACCTCAAGGCGAAAAATACAGTTATTATATTTTTTTGTAATAAACTGCAGCATCTCGCCCCCAAGCCCAAGCCCCCTGTACTTATCCTTAATATATATATCCTCAATCCAGATGCATGGCTTGCCGAACTCTGTGGAAAAGCTTTTTGCAATCATAGAGTATCCGAGTATCTCGCCATTATCCTCGATAACAAAGCCCTCGAGAAATGGGGAATCACCGATGCAGTTTTCCACGTCTGCCTCGAATATCTCATCCGATCCGTTGCTTAGCACTGCCGGGGAAGCGTAGAACACTCGCATCATATCGATAACCACGTCCTTGTCACGCCTCTCCATAATTCGTATTTTGCTGTTCATATATTCACCTCTTGAAATTTACTTAATAGATAACTGTTTATCTCTTATCTTCAAACATGCCTCAATATGCATAATCCAATGTCTTGAAAATGGCATCTGAATCAATCCTTTTACATCTTTTCCACACCAATAATCAATTAACCAATAGGCATTTTCATCTACACTTACTACATTTAATTTTTCCAACTGTTTTCTTCTTTCATCTGATATTTTTTCCTTCATATCACTATATGTAAGTGTCTTTAAAATCTGTGTTGTTGATTTATCAACATCACCAATATAATTATACAGTTCTTCAATAGACAGTTTCTTAGAAAACTCTCCAATTTCTTCTTTTACAAGTTCATTTGCTGTTGTTATAATCGGGGATTTTATGCGACTTTGATAATCTCCCTTAAACAAAATTTGTTCATCATTTGCAATAAGCGAATGTGCTACAATATCCTCTATACGAAAAATATGCCACAAGGAATATGCAATCGTTTTGTTATGATAACCTTTTACGTTCATATAAGGCATAGCACAAAAATCAGCATCCGACAGTTCATTCCTAAACTGCATAATTTGTTCCATTAGGCTTCTGCGAAGTTCTAATAATGAATCTATACCCTTTGCAAAAGTGTCTTTTCTCTTAATTTGTAACTGTAAGGTCTTATTCATTTCTGCCCATTCTTTATTCATAAATTAGCACCTCGCTAAATTCAAGTTTTTAAGTTGAATTATCTTCTGAACGGTTTATTGAAAGAAGCTATCTCAATTAAATTTCCCTCAGGGTCTGCAATATAACAGGTTCTTTGTCCCCAGGGTTCGGTTACAGGTTCTAATACCGAGACAGCCCCTTTGCTGATAGCCTTTTCGTATTCAGCATCTACTTCTTCAAAACTATCAACATACAATGCAATTTCCGTATGGCCGTTGAGCCCCTTTACATATTCATATTTACGGCTCGTCATTTTTTCAAAATCTTTTCTTCCGTACAAGAGGAATAATGTTTCATCTTTAATCAGATAAACATTTGAAGTATCTTCATCTTCTTTTATTTCAAATCCTAAAACATCTCGATAAAAGCAAATCATTTTTGCCATATCTTCCACAAATAGTCCAAATCCATCAAGTCTCATTAACTCTTTTCTCCACACAAATTAGAATTTGTAATTACGCTATCATTGTTTATTGTTTTTATCAATTATAAAGCTTGATACAATAGCATATATGAGAGTAATTATAACAACCACTACCACTATGTAAAAAATCCAATTTACTTTAAGCAATACTGCAATAGCATTCAATAAAAAAATCAAGCCGAGCAACAAAAAAACAATAGCTGATTGACGATAATGTGGCTTTTTATTCATTTTTTCTCGTTCTTGCTTTGATGCATAAATATAGGCATTATTAAAAAGAAAACCCTTTTCCATAAAGGAACGGACACTCATTAAAAACAAAAAAATGGATACAGCAAAAAGAATGCTTGCAGGTACAATTTCTTTCATTATCTGTTACTTCCTCAAATTCATGTTTATCGATTAGACACCTAACCAATTATATTATATCACAAAAGGTGCTGTTTGTAAATGCTTTTTGCGTGCGTAGTGTTGCACCAAATTTGCACCCAAATTACACCAACATTCAACACCTATTCAGCTCGACAAATTGGAATTTGCCACTTTGTATTTAGTGAGAATATTCTTGAAACCATTTTTCAAAGCGTGATTTATTGAAAATAATGAATTTATATCGTTCACCGTTTTTCATATCAACTGTTGCAACGGGAAATATTATCCACTTCCAAGAAATTTCTTTTATTTCCTGCAACGGCAAAACCAAATTCCTATATTTTTGGTCAACTGTAAGCTTGTTTGTCTTGTAAGTAAGCGACTGACTATCGAGGTATAAACCTCCTCCGAGTATGCCATTATGACACAAACTACAAACAAAAGATTTCATAGAAATAACCCTCCGTCAAATTCAAGTTTATCGAACAGTTACATTATATCATAAATTTCCCAAAAAGTAAATACTCTACGCGAACTTCGCATCTTGCGATGCGGTGCTACGCACTCTGTTTTGCTTTTCGCAAAACGTTCGCAGAGCAATCTGCACTCACTCGCTGACAAGCAAGCTTGCCGACTCGCTTCGCTTGATTATATGGACGGCAGAGTTTTTACAGATTGAACCGCTATCGAAAATGGTAGATGGTCCCTCCCGCAAAACAAAAAGCCCTGCATAGCAGAGCTTTTTGTATATAAGATAAGAACTCATCTCTTGGAGTTTTAAGAACGCCGTTTGATATCGTGAATATCGTGAGTACGCTAATATAAAGTGCCCGACCAAATTTGCACCAAGATTACACGGGCATTCAACGCCTATTCAGCTCGTCAAATTGGAATTTGTTAATTTGATAGCTTGGATCAAGTCATATACACATCTTCCACACAAACAGCGTACATTGATTCGCGAAGTATCACTTAGTTGTTTTCAACATTCAATAAGCCGTCTGTTAAGTAGTCTGCTACCATTTTTACCGCCTCACCGGACAAATAGGAAATATTGTCAAATTCACCACCATGCATGGTTTTTACGACGTCCAAGCTCATCAAGGCTTCCTGATCTTTCTCAGTTATAGACTGTTCGGTGGTAATTTTATGAGCGATTCTGGAAAAAAACGTAACGGCATTAGATTCTGCGGTACAGATGGAAACGCTCGGAAGCCCTGCCCACTCAAAAATGCAGTCATCACCTTGAGGTAAAAAGCCGGGAAGTTGCACCTTGTGTTTTGTTAGCAAAGCCTCGTCCATTAGACCGAAAAATAACGGATTTGAAAGGTTACCCTTGTCGCTTAGAATGATATTATCACCAAAGCCGCAAACGTCCGCATTCATCATAGCAGAAATGTTTTCTTTTCCAACAGATTCAATATAGCGTGAAGCACCAATACCACCTTTTTCTTCCTCGCCGAAGAATACAAAATCTATGCTTTTGCTAAATGTAGGTTCTGCGAGCACGGCTTCTATCGTATGCAGAAGCACTGAACATCCGGAGGCGTTGTCGTTGGCACCAGCACTTCCTTCGTCAGCATCCCAATGTGCTCCGATGACCAACCGTTGATTACTCGGATTAAAGGAAACGACGATGTTTTCCACATCTTCAAAATGTTGTATCTCAAAGTTTGCTCCCATTTGGGATAAAATTCCCATAATGCTGCCTTTTCTATCTAAGCTTCCTGCAATTTTGCTTATGTATTCCATATATAACTCCTGTTTGTCAAATTCAAGTTTATCGATTAGTTAGATTATACCATAAAAACGGCAAAAAGTAAATAGGACAGCAACTAAAAGTGAAATATTCGGCTTTCGCCGAATGTGAAATAATTCCCTTGCGGAAATTGTGAAATATTGCTCCCTTGTCGCAATGTGAAATGAAATTTGCCCACATTCGCGTTAGCGAATATTTCACAGCGTAGCTATTTCACATGACGAAGCCATATTTCACTCGCCGAAGGCGAATTTCGTTGCACCTCAGTCAGCGAGATAAAAACCTACATAGCAAAAAAACAAGAGCCCTGTATAAACAAAGCTCTTGTTTGAAAATACCAAACGTTTTTTTATCTCTTCGTGAACTGTGAGGACGACGGCAAAGCCGTAAAAACAGTTGATAACTGTTTTTAGTCCGAATGACAAAGGCTTGACCTTTGTCAACCTCGGTTCGAGTGAGGTAAGTCAAAAAAACAGTTCCCTCATCGATAAGTCAAAAAACAAGAACCCTGTTTGCACAGAGTTCTTGTAAAATATTTTTTGACTTATCTCTTCGAGAACTGAGGAGCACGTCTCGCACCCTTGAGACCGTACTTCTTTCTTTCCTTCATACGAGGATCTCTGGTGAGGAAGCCAGCCTTCTTGAGAAGGGGCTTGTAGGTCTCGTCTGCAGAAAGGAGTGCACGAGCAACGCCGTGACGGATAGCACCTGCCTGACCGGAGAAGCCACCACCCTTAACGTTTGCAACGATGTCAAACTTACCAACGGTATCGGTAACACCGAAGGGCTGGTTAACGATAAGCTTCATGGTCTCAAGACCAAAGTAATCACTGATATCTCTGCCGTTGATGGTAACAACGCCTGTACCGGGGTAAAGACGAACTCTTGCAACGGACTTCTTTCTTCTGCCTGTTCCGTAGAAATAGGGCTTAGCACTTGTATACATTCTCACTTACCTCCTATTAGTCGATAGCAATAGGCTGCTGAGCCTGCTGCTTGTGTTCTGCGTCTGCGTAAACGTGAAGGCGAGTGAAGGACTTAGCGCCGATAGAGTTGTGGGGAAGCATTCCCTTAACTGCAAGCTCCATAGCCTTCTC
>JAFTON010000098.1 GCA_017463765.1 Clostridia bacterium
GCTTGCTTGCTTGCTTGCTTGCTTATAGATTATCGCACTATTCTGCATCATTGTCAAGCCTTTTTTAACCTTTTCCTAAAATTTTCTTAATTTTGTATATCATATTTTATAACATTTTATCGGAAAATGCAATAGTTTTATTATTTTTTTTATTTTTCTATAAATCCGCCGAGCATTACTATGCCGTCACGATAGAGAACTGCCGACTGACCTGGGGCGAATTTCTGCGGTGAAGAAAGCGTCAGGGTTGCTCTGCCGTCGGGGTAAAGGTGGGTGGTAGCTCTGACGAGTGGAGCCGTATATCTGAGCTTAACGTCCAGCTCTACCTCACATTCCTCGCTTGGAGGTGTCATACCCGAATAAACAACATCGGAAAGGATTACTGTGTTTTTGCCCGACATATTCGGCGAAAGAGTTACGGTATTGCTCACGGGATTTATGTCGGTAACGAATGCACGCTCGCCAAGCGAGATGCCAAGCCCCTTACGCTGACCCACGGTATAGTGAATAATACCCTTGTGTCTGCCGAGCACATTTCCCTTCTCGTCGATAAAATCTCCCTCGGGGCATTTACCTGCCACAGACTCGATATAGTCGGTGTGACCACCGTTAGGAAGAAAACAGATCTCCTGGCTATCCTGCCTGTTTGCAGCCGAAATCCCATGCTCCTCTGCCTTAATTCTGATATTCTCTTTCCTTCCCTCGGAGAGAGGAAGAATAAGAATCGAAAGGATATTCTGAGGCAGACGGTAAAGCATATAGGTCTGATCCTTACGGCTGTCCTCCGGAACGGCAAGAGCGTATCTTCCGTTTGTCTCGGTAACAGATGCATAATGACCGGTTGCGATAGCGTCAAAGCCGTTCTGTACAGCGAAGTCGTAAAGCATCCTGAACTTAACTCGCTCGTTACAGATAATGCAGGGATTCGGGGTTCTGGCGTTTACATATTCGGAAACAAAATTATCCTTTATCTCCAAAAACTCTGAACGGCAATCGATTTCGTGAAGTGGAATACCGATAGAGCCGGCTGCCTCACGCGCAGCAGAAAGCTCTGTATATTCGTGCATTATCAGAACTGCTCCCTCCACCTCGTGACCGTCAAGAAGAAGCTTCTTCGCAGCGTAGGCACTGTCAACGCCACCACTGATTCCAACAAGAATTTTCATTTTTAAAGCTTTAAGAAATTATTCCTCGTCCTCGCCACCGTGATCATGATCGTGATCGTGGTCGGGATCATAGTCAAAGTCAATAGGCTTGCCTATCTTCTTATAATAATCTGCAACGGCAGACTTAATTGCCTCCTCGGCGAGAACCGAGCAATGTACCTTTATCGCGGGAAGTCCGTCAAGAGCCTCTACAACTGCGCTGTTTGTAAGCTTAAGAGCCTCCTCAACGGTATGTCCCTTAACAAGCTCGGTAGCCATTGAAGATGTTGCGATAGCTGCACCACAACCGAAAGTCTTGAACTTGCAGTCTACGATTACACCGTTATCATCAATCTTAAGATACATCTTCATTATATCGCCACACTTGGCATTTCCGACTACGCCAACTCCGTCAGCGTTCTCGATCTCACCAACGTTTCTGGGATTGGTGAAGTGATCCATTACCTTTTCACTATATTTCATTAATTTATACTTCCTTTACTTTTTAGCCGTTTGTTTTTTAACTATATCTTCCCAAAGAGGGCTCATATTACGAAGCTTCTCAACAATGGGACCAACGTTTTCGATAATATAGTCAATATCCTCGTCGGTTGTGTCGGAGGAAATAGACAGTCTGAGAGAACCGTGCGCTTTTTCATGAGGAACGCCGATCGCAAGAAGAACATGAGATGCATCAAGAGACGCAGAGGAGCAGGCAGAGCCTGTAGAGGCACAGATGCCCTTCATATCAAGCCAGAGCAGCATACTCTCACCCTCGATAAACTCAAATCCGATATTGACAAGTCCGGGCAAGCGCTTTGTAGGATGTCCGTTAAGTGAGGAATATGGGATTTTCGTAAGCTCCGAGATGAGTCTGTCACGCATTTTCGCTACTCTCGGAAGGTGTACCATATTTTCCTTAGCAAGCTCGAGAGCTCTTGCAAGTCCTACGATATAAGGCAGATTCTCTGTTCCACCTCTCTTGCGCTTTTCCTGACCACCACCTTCAATAAGGTTGCCGATAACAACACCCTTACGGATAAAGAGGAGTCCGATTCCCTTCGGGGCATGAAGCTTATGTCCCGAGAGAGCCAGCATATCAACCTTAAGCTCCGAAAGATTTATATCAATATTTCCGACAGCCTGAACTGCATCGGTGAACATTAACGCACCCTTCTCATGAGCAATAGAAACAATTTCCTCGATGGGCTGGATTGTACCGATCTCGTTATTGGCAAACATAATCGCGACCACACCGGTTTTTTCTGTAACAAGAGAACGAAGCTCTTCAAGATCAACTACACCGTATTCATCAACGCCACAGTAGCTTACCTCAAATCCCTCCTTCTCAAGCGCCTCGCAGGTATGAAGAACAGCATGATGCTCAATCTTGCTTGTAACAATATGAGTCCTGCCCTTCTTCTTCATTCTCATAGCTGCGCCCTTAATAGCCCAGTTATCAGACTCGGTACCTCCCGAAGTGAAGAAAATCTCGCCTGCGCTGCATCCGAGGACGGAAGCAATTCTCTCGCGCGCATCGTCCAACATATCCTTTGCACTGATGCCCATAGAATGTGGGCTGGAGGGATTACCCCACTCGCTCTCAAAGCAAGGCATCATTGCATCTATAACCTCACGGCTGACAGGAGTTGTCGCCGCGTTATCAGCATAAACAAATCTGCTCAAAATATTTTCCTTTCAAATATATATCTTTTTTACCTTAGTTATTGTATACCATTTTTGTGAAGATTTCAATAGCTTAAGCAAAGTATAATTGTTAATTTTTTGTGAACTCAGACGATTGGTTAATAAAACTCCAAAAAATGACAGTATATACTTGACAAACCTGCTTAAAAAAATTATAATTTATATAGTATTATTTTAAAAGATATATTTGGAGGAATTATGTATACTATAGGAATCGACCTGGGTGGAACAAATATAAAGGCTGGTCTTTGCGACGCATCGCTTAATATTCTTGACAGTGAGTCCTGCCCTACCCTTGCTACAAGAAGCGGCGAGGAGATTGTTGCCGATATGGCAGACCTTGCACAGACACTTATTGTAAGAAACAAGCTTACCATAGATGATATCGAGTACGTAGGTATTGCAACCCCCGGTATTGCTAACAACAAGCTTGGCATGGTTGAATATGCAAACAACCTGCCCTTCAAAAATTTCCCTATGGCAGAAATTTTCAAGAAGTATCTTCCTGTTTCTAAGATATATATTGCAAACGATGCCAATGCTGCAGCTCTCGGTGAGGCGCTTGTAGGCGCTGCAAGAGGAAGCAAGAGCTCTATCATGGTAACACTTGGCACAGGTGTAGGATCGGGTATTATTCTTGACGGAAAGATATTCTCCGGCGGTCTTAATGATGCAGGCGCAGAGCTTGGTCATACTGTAATTATGGCAGGTGGCAGACAGTGCTCCTGTGGCAGACGTGGCTGCTGGGAAGCATATTCCTCGGCATCTGCTCTTACCGACATCACAAAGGCAAAGATGAGAGAGCTTAAGCTTAAGGGCATTCCCTCCCTGCTCTTCGACTGTGCAGATCGTGAAGGCAAGGTAAGCGCGAGAACTGCATTTACTGCTAAATACCGTGGAGACATTCACGGTGAGGCTATTGTAAACGAATACATACAGAATCTTGCCGTTGGTATAACCAACCTTATCAACACCTTCCAACCCGAGATTATTTGTATCGGTGGTGGTGTTTCCGGCGAGAAGGAGCGTCTTATCGAGCCCCTTTCAATCATCGTAGCTACCGAGCAGTATACCAGAGCAAACGAGAAGAAAACACAGATCAAGGTTGCCTCTCTCGGTAACGATGCAGGTATCGTTGGAGCAGCAGGTCTCGGAAGATAGTTTTTTCAATAACCTATCGATGCTTTTGGAATAAAATAATAGTAAACGCTTTTTTGACACAATTATTGCTCCACCGGCCGTAATTGTGTCAAATCATTAGATAGATGAAAGAAGGGTTAATGGCTTTATGATATTAAAAACCTGTGAGCTGTTTGATTTAGAACGTACTATGGCAAAGCCTCTGCTTGAGAGATGCGAATATCCACACGAGGCACTTTCCGAGATAGGCAGCTTTATAAAAAATGAAATTATCCCAATGCTTGACAGCTCCTACAAGGAGATATCCGACGGGGTGTTCGTGGCAGAGGATGCAAAAATCTGGAACGGTGTTACCATTGTAGGACCTACGGTTATCGGTCACGGTGCAGAGATACGCCCCGGTGCGTTTATCCGTGGGAATGCTATAATCGGTGAGGGCGCAGTTATCGGAAACTCCACCGAGGTGAAGAACGCTATAGTTTTTGACGGTGCCCAGCTTCCCCACTACAACTACGTCGGTGACAGTATTATCGGATATAAGGCGCATATGGGCGCAGGATCAATCGCCTCCAATCTCCGACTCGACAAAAAAATTATAATTCTTAAGAGCGAGGACGAACAGGTGGATAGTGGTCTTAAGAAGATAGGCGTATTTCTCGGAGATCATGCCGAGGTGGGCTGTGGCGCCGTACTCTGCCCCGGTAGCATTATAGGCAGGGATGCCATGGTTTATCCTCTCACATCGGTAAGAGGAACTGTGCCGGCGAGAATGATATACGACGGAAAAAGCTTTAAGGAAAGAGAGCTGTGATATGGGAAGACTTTTTGGAACGGATGGAATAAGAGGAGTTTACGGAACAGATCTGAACTCTGCTCTTGCAAGAGAGGTTGGACGTGCGCTGGTACAGGTTTTGCCTAAGGGAGATGACGGAAAATCACGCATTCTTATTGGAATGGACACCAGACTGTCATCCTTCTCTCTTGCAGATTCTGTTATGCAGGGAATCTGTGAAGCAGGTGGCGATACGGTTCAGATCGAGGTATGCTCTACTCCTGCAGTTGCCTATCTTGTGGTAAAACATAAATTTGACGCAGGCGTTATGATCTCTGCATCACATAATCCATTTGAATATAACGGAATAAAGGTTTTCGGTGCCGACGGCTTCAAGCTTAATGATACACTGGAAGAAAAAATCGAGGCGCTTATCCTCGATAATGATGAATTGTTCCACAGAACAAAACCTATGGGCAGCCTTGAATATGATTTTTCTGCTGTAGATGAATACGCAGAATACATTATCGGTAGTGCAAGTTGCAGACTCGATGGTTTGCGCGTTGGCATAGACTGCGCAAACGGATCTGCCTCGGTTACGGCTGAAAAAATATTTACCTCGCTTGGTGCAGAGTGCCATATGCTCGCAGATAAACCCGACGGAAGAAATATTAATAAGGATTGTGGCTCGACCCATCTCGGTGGGCTTAAAGAGCTCGTGAAGGAAAAGGGTCTTGACGCAGGAATAGCCTTTGACGGTGATGCAGACAGGTGCCTTGCCATAGATGAAAACGGCAACGAGGTTGACGGTGATTTTATCCTGGCAATTCTGGCATGCAAGCTTAAAAACGAAGGAAAGCTTAAAGGCAATACCCTTGTGGGTACCGTTATGAGCAATCTGGGCCTTGTTAAATTCTGCGAGGAGAGAGGCATTGACTTTTTGGCAACCAAGGTTGGCGACAGATACGTGCTTGAGGCTCTTAATGAAAAGGGACTGTCGCTTGGTGGCGAGCAGTCGGGACATATTATTCTGAGAGAGCTTTCCACAACGGGTGACGGTCAGCTTACCGCCGTTTATCTTCTGTCTCATTTAAAAGAAAGTGGCAAGAGTCTTTCAACCCTTGCCAAAGTAATGAGAAAATATCCTCAATATATGATAAACGTTTCTGCCGACTCCGACAGCAAGGCTGCCTTTAAAACCGATGAGGTAATAAAGGAGATTATCGCCGAGAGCGAAAGAGAGATGGGAAATCACGGAAGAATACTTATCCGTCCGTCAGGTACAGAACCACTTATCAGGGTTATGACCGAGGGTGATGACCCCAATATTGCCGAAGAAATCTGCAAAAAACTTGCAGAAAACATAGAAAAAAGGCTGGCAGAATTGAAATTTAAATAAATCCGTGGGAAAGAAGTATTCCACTATCGGTAATATTTATTACACCGTAGCTGGGCTTTATCCCAAAACCACCACCGATGCTACCCGGATTAAACAGATAGAAACCACCTTCCTCTGTAGGAATATATTTTTCAAGCATCTTGTGGGTGTGACCGAATAAAACAACATCTGCATTTTGATCGACAGCTAACTTTGTGATGCCGTCAAGTCCGTACTTCACTCCGTACATATCGCCGTGAGTAAGGAATATTCGATGGCCCATAAGAGTGATGCTGTCGGTCTTTTTTACCATAGAATCACCAAGAATACCGTTTACGTCCCAATTGCCACGCACTGCAATCCACATACGGCTGCGATCATAAATCAGTTCATCGAAATCACAAAGTCCGTCACCGAGAAAGAATACAACCTCGGCATCGGGGTGCATGGATAAGGCTCGTTTCATTCCGTAAGAGCTTCCGTGAGAATCGGAAAAGCATAAACATTTCATATGTAAGTAACCTTTCATAAAGTATTTCATATAATTCATAACAGTAAAGAATAAAACAGACAGGAGGAATTATATGAGATTTGATAGAGAAAAGCTTGAGGCTCTGGCTTCCCTGCCCGACGACAAGCTGTGGGCAGAGGTTGTGGGAATAGCCGAAAGATACGGTTATTCACTACCTAAGGAGACACCGTCTCACACCGATCTTGAAAAGATGCGAGCTGCTGCAAGAGCCGAAAAGATAAACGTATCCGAGGCCTTGCGTCTTGTAAACCAATACAAGAAGAGGTGAAAATATGAGTGAACAGGAAAGCCTCGATATAGGCAAGGTAGTCAGTCTGATAATGGAAAATCCACAGATAATCGAGCAGATTTCAAGCCTTGCGAAAAAGAAAGAAAGCGCAGAAGAAGAAACGAAAGGCGAGCCAACCGAAAGCAGCATAACCGAAGCAACGTCAAGTGTGCCAAGCGTACCTGCTTACACAAACGCAGGAACTTCCAGAGGAAACCGAGCGCAGCTTCTCGGTGCACTAAAGCCATACGTATCCGAGGAGCGTGCAAAGGCAATCGACTCTATGATATCTATTGCAGATATTCTCGATATGATGAGAGCGAGGTGAGAAAATGTACTCACGAAGCTACTATCCCGATTCTCCCGACCGTGTAAATCTGCCTGAGAACTATGACGGCACAGCCTTTATGGAAAGAAGGGATGCCGAGGCTGCTGATCCTGTGGAAGCACCATACACCGAAAACAGCGAGACTCACAGAGAGCAAGCCGAGCCCGTTGGCAGCAGATTACTGTCCGGGATGGGAGGAATTCCAATCCTTTCTGGTCTCTTTGACAAGGGAGGTCTGCTGGGTGGACTCGGGCTGAAAATGCCAACCATCGGCACCGAAGAAATACTTATTTTAGCAACGGCAGCATTCCTGTTTTTCTCAAAAAACGGAGACAGAGAATGCGCACTTATTTTACTTCTGCTCTTATTTATCAGCTGAAAACAGAAAAAACATAAAATCGGGTGTTGTGAAAGCACCCGATTTTTTCTTAAAACATGGAGAACTGATTTGTCTCGGAAAGATCGTCAAGCACGTGATTACGGCGAAGAAGCTCTATAACCGTTTTGGATATACCCGTATGCTGACGAAGCTCCTCAACCGAGAAGATGTTATGCTGATCTCTCGCCTCCAAAATTTTCTCGGCAGCAGTATCACCAAGTCCCGGAAGCGAGTTGAAGGGCATTCTGATAGCACCGTTTTCAGGAAGAAAGGCTGTACCGTCAGACCTCTTAAGATCAACGTTAAGGAATTTAACCCCTCTTGCAAGCGCCTCTCTCACAAGATAAAGTGTCTGGCAGGTCTGATGCTCCTTCGCAGTAGCATCGTTACCCTTTTTCTCAATCTCATCAATAACCCTGCTTACTTCATCATATCCCTTGCCCACGATCTCGGCATCAAAGCCACCGGGAGCTACGGTAAGAAAGGCTGCATAAAATTCCATAGGATAGTATATTTTATACCATGCAAGTCGGATAGCAGACATAACGTATGCTGCAGCGTGTGCCTTCGGGAACATGTACTTGATCTTCTTACAGGACCAGATATACCAATCCGGCACGTCATGCGCAAGCATATCAGCCTCCCATTCGGGACGAAGTCCCTTACCCTTTCTTACCGACTCCATTATATCGAAGGAAAGCTTACTCTCCATTCCGTGAGCGATAAGATAAAGCATAATACTGTCACGCGTACCTACAACCTCGGAAATGTCGCAGGTGCCGTTTTTAATCAGCTCCTGTGCGTTTCCAAGCCAAACGTCAGTACCGTGAGTAAGACCCGAAATCTGAACAAGGTCGGCAAAGTTCTTCGGCTTCGCCTCAAGAAGAACCTGCTGTAAAAATCTTGTACCAAACTCGGGAATACCGAAGGTAGCAAGCTGGCTGCCCCCGATATCGGCAGGAGTGATACCTAACGGTTTTGTAGATATGAAAAGCTCGTAGACAGTCTTATCATTCATCTTTACGTCAAGTACGCTTGTGTTTGTATATTTCTCAAGCATCTTATACTTTGTGGGAATATCGTGTCCAAGCTCATCAAGCTTCAGTATGGTATCGTGAAGGTAGGAGAACTGGAAATGGGTCGTTACGGTATCAGCCTTCGGATCGTCGGCAGGATGCTGCACGGGTGTAAAATCATAAATATCGTACTCGTTGGGAACAACGATAATACCACCGGGGTGCTGTCCTGTGGTTTTTTTGATGCCCATAATCCTGGTTGACATATATCCGATCTGTGCCTTTGGAATCTTGATACGCTTATCCTCAAGATATTTCGCAATATATCCCCAGGCAGTCTTGTCTGCAAGACCGGTAATGGTTCCCGCACGGAAAACGTGGCCGTGACCGAAGAGCTCCTCGGTATACTTATGTACCTTACCCTGCACGTCGCCCGAGAAGTTAAGGTCGATATCGGGAGATTTATCACCGTAGAAGCCGAGGAAGGTTTCAAAGGGAATATCATGGCCGTCCTGATAGAGCATCTCGCCACAGACGGGGCATGCCTTATCGGGCAGATCAAATCCCGAGCCAACCGAGCCGTCGGTAAAGAACTCCGAATAGCGACATTTAGTGCATCTGTAATGCGGTGGAAGGGGGTTAACCTCGGAAATACCCGACATTGTTGCAACAAAGGATGAACCAACCGAACCACGCGAGCCAACCTGATAACCGAGGCTCTCGGAATATGCAACAAGCTTTACTGCAATCATATAAAGCACGGCAAAGCCGTTATTAATAATAGAGGTAAGCTCCTTCTCAAGTCGCTTCTCTACTATCTCGGGAAGGTCGTCGCCATACCAATCATGAGCTCGGTTCCAGCAGGAGTTAACAAGCTCCTCCTTTGCGCCCGGAAGATCGGGCTCATATCTTCCCTCGGGAATAGGACGGATCTTCTCGCACATATCAGCGATGGCATTAGGTGCGCTGATTACTACGTTATAAGCATCCTCCTCGCCGAGATAGGAGAATTCCTCCAGCATCTCTGAGGTGGTACGAAGATAAATAGGCTCGTCCTTATCGGCATCCTTAAACTTCATACCTGCAAGAAGTATGCGACGGTAAATCTCATCCTCTTTATTCAGAAAGTGAGCGTCACAGGTTGCGCAGACGGGCTTGCCAAGCTTCTTGCCCAAGGCAAGGATATGTCGGTTGATTTCACGAAGCGCCTCATCATCAGCAACCTTACCCTCGTCAACAAGGAAACGATTGTTACAGAGAGGTTGAATTTCGAGATAATCGTAGAACTCGGCAATCTCCCCAATTTCCTCCTCCTTTTTACCGTCAAGAATAGCGTTATAAAGCTCACCGGAAACGCAGGCAGAGCCGATAATAAGTCCTTCCCTGTGCTGTTCAAGAACCGTCTTTGGAATTCTCGGCACCTTCTTTTGTCTTCCGAAGCCACCGTAATAATTAAGGTAGCTGTATGAAATGAGCTTATAAAGATTTTTAAGTCCCTCTGCGTTCTTAGCGAGAATAATCATATGATATGCGCTGAGCTTAACGGGATCAACCTTTTCACTCATAGCCGAAGCCACGCTATCGAAATCGCGTATTCCCTCTTTGGTGAGTCTGTTAAGCATTTCTATAAAGATCAGGGCAAGCACCTCGGCGTCATCCGAGGCTCTGTGATGATGAAATTCACCTATATTATAATGCTCAACTATAGTATCGAGCTTATGGTTTTTCAGCTCGGGGTTTACGTATCTTGAAAGACCGACGGTATCAAGATATGAATTGTCGAAGGGAATTTCCTGTCTTTCGGCAGCAACACGGATAAATCCGATATCAAAGTTAGCGTTATGCGCGATAAGAAGCCTGTCGCCTGTAAAAGCAAAGAACTGCTCCAGCGCCTCTCGCTCCTTTGGCGCACCCTTAACATCCTCATCGGTAATAGAGGTAAGCTTGGTTATTTCTTCGGGGATAGGGCACTCCGGGTCTACGAAAATGTTGAATTTATCGATCACCTTACCACCCTTGATCTTAACTGCACCTATCTCAATGATCTTACAGGTACGGTTAGAAAGACCGGTGGTCTCAATATCAAAGCAAACCATTTCATCGTCAAACGCCGGATAGCTTCTTCCGAAAATACACTTGGCAGTATCGTTTACAAAATACGCCTCGGTTCCGTAAAGAATCTTAAGATCCGACTTTGACTTTTCAAGAGCAAGCATGACCTCAGGGAAAGCCTGTACGTTTCCGTGGTCGGTGACGGCAATCGCCTTATGTCCCCATCTGAGAGCAGTGCTGACAAGCTCCTGGGGAGTGATGATGGCGTCCATCTGAGACATATTTGTATGCAGATGAAGCTCTACACGCTTTTCGGCTGCGTCATCGGTACGGAGAATAATTGAAATTTTCTTTATTGATATAGGCGCGAGGAAGGGCTCGTTATCAAATTTATCGCTCTGAATACGACCGAGTACAGCAACGTGGGTGCCTGACTTAAGCGATTTCACCCAATCAAGCTCCTCATTCGGCAAGGTTTTCTTTATATAAATAGCCGATGCACCGTCGGAAATACCGATAGTACAGTTAGTCTTATCCCCTGCACGGCTCTCCTTCATTCCAACATCGAATACCGTTCCGAGAAAAACAGCGCGTCCCTTCGACTTAGCTGCATCGGAAAGCGGCGTGGGTGATGCTACCGTAAAATCCTCGCCAAAGATCATATCGGAGGATGAAAAATCATATGTAGTGGCACCCATTCTGTATACGGTATCACCGATTATCTCGGCAGTTCCGGTAGCAGAGGAAATACCCGAGCGAGCCTCGAAGTTATAGGTAGGATCCTGCGCTCGCATCTGCTCCTCATGCTCCCTTGCAAGCTTCGCACGCTCTGCCATAAAATGCTCACGGCTCTGTCTTTCTGCATCGGCAAGCATGATCTCACGCTTCTTTTCCCATTCCCTACTGCGATCCTCTGCGCCTGCGCCACAAACGACCGAAACGGTACGGCTGACACCGTATCTGCTTAAAAGTATGTTCGAAAGAATTGCCTCGGTATCTGCGCATCTGACAAAATCAACCCCTGCAGCACAGAAAGGAATTGAGACGGTTACGGTTTCACCGTTATCAACGTAGGTTGCGCCACTGAAAAAGCCGTTTGTAACTGCGCCACACAACGCTGCCTCAAGAACAATCTCATCAAAATAACGAATCTCAAAGCACTCGGGTGGGAAATGTGGCAAGATTTTAAATGACTGGGCAGAATAAAGCTCCTTACATTCATCTTCTATTTCATAAATAAGCTCTGCATCCTCATGTGAATCAAAGCTAATATCTATCTCGACACGGATTGGATCCTTCGCATAGCGAAAGCGCGCCGAATGCCCCCGTTCAAGAAGTCTGCGCTTCTCCTCCGAGGGCTTATATTTTGCAAATATATCAAAAAACTTTTTTTCTTCCGACATTTCAGATTCCTTTGTTTGTAATAATCAGAGTAAAAAGTCGGGTGAACCTTGCGTCTCCCGACAAATTTACTGCATAGTCTTTATCTCATCTATAAGCTCATCAATAAGGCTGTCTTCTTTAATCCTTCTGATAACAACGCCCTTCTTGAACAGAAGTGCCTCACCGTCGCCACCGGCAATACCGATATCAGCCTCTCTTGCCTCACCGGGTCCATTGACGGCACAGCCCATAAGAGCTACCTTAATACTCTTTTTGTCAAGTCCTTCTGCCATGATCCTTTTTTCAAAATCCGAAAGCAAAGAGATCAGATCGATTTTTGTGCGTCCACACGTGGGACAGGAAACGATGTCCATCCCTCGCCTTTCAGACAGGGAAAGCGAATCAAGAATCGCTCTTGCAGCATATATCTCCTCCACCGGATCATCTGTGATTGACACGCGAAGAGTATCTCCGATTCCCTCTGCCAGAAGCGTACCGATGCCAACACTGCTCTTTATCAGCGCACGGTTTCCTGCGCCTGCCTCGGTAACACCGAGATGCAACGGATAATCAGTACGGTCGGCAAGAATACGGTTTGCGCGTATCATAGTCTGAACGTCCGATGACTTAACGGAAATAGCGATATCCGAAAAATCAAGCTCGCGAAGAAGATCTGCATGGTAAAGTGCCGACTCTGCAAGTGCCTCTGCCGTAGGGGAGCCGTATTTCTTTAAAATATGAGCCTCAAGCGATCCGGAATTAACACCTATTCTTATCGGTATGGAATACTCACGGCAGGCAAGAACAACCTCGCGTATTTTATCCTTGCTACCAATATTACCCGGATTGATGCGTATTTTATCCACACCAGCTTTAGCTGCTGCTACGGCAATTTTATAATCAAAATGAATATCTGCAACAAGAGGAACACCAACCTCACGACGCTTAAGCTCACGGAAGGTGTCGACAGATTCAAGGTCGGGCGCAGTGATACGAACTATATCACAGCCCACCTCGCGAAGTCTTACCGTTTGATCATAGGTAGCCTCAATATCGTGGGTATCGGTATTTGTCATGGACTGAACAGAGATAGGGCTGTCGCCACCAATGCTGACCGAACCAGCCCTTATTACCCTGCTCTGCCTTCTGTAATCGTTGTAATTCAAGGTATAATCTCCGTTAATTAAATAATCCGATAACGTCCTTTATCATTATGATAGCCGAGAGTCCAAGCAGAATAGCAAGGCTTACGGCATTGATGGTTGCCTCCACATTCTGAGGCAGCTTTTTTCTTGCAACCATCTCAACGAGAAGCAGCACTGTTCTGCCACCGTCAAGCGCAGGAATGGGAAGCAGGTTCATTACACCCAGGTTAATGCTGATAAGTGCAACGATACTGAGGAGAGGCCCGGGTCCCTGATTTGCAGCCTCGCCAATAACCTCACCGATTCCGACAGGACCTGAAACTGCAGCCACGGTGTATCTGCCTGTGATAAGATCAATTATTGACTCGCCACACATTCTTACGATAAGGGCAGATTTTGAAATTGAGTATCCCAGCACCTTACCAACCGTCTTATCCACAGCATAAACCTGGAAATCCATCATACCGAACACCTGTCCCTGCTGAGAATCTGTGGGAAATACTACGTCGGGCAAAACCAATTCCTTACCGTCACGGATAACGGTTACGTCAACGGGCTCATGTCCTTTGCGCATAATCTCATAGGAAAGCTGATCAAGATACTTCACTCTCTTACCGTCTACCTTGATAATCTCGTCACCGAGCATAAGACCCGAATCCTGAGTAGATACCTCGTAATCAAGCTCCGGGAAGCCTGCAACGGTGGTATTACCGATATCCGAAATAGATGCAAGAATAATAATAGCTATTACTCCGGCGATAATGTTTACTGAAGCGCCTGCAACGGTAACGATAAGCCGCTGCCAAGCAGGCTTTTTGTTAAATGCGTTCGGATCATCGCTCTCGCTATCCTCGCCTACCATAGCTACGTAGCCACCGAATGGAATGGCAGAAAGGCAATAGCGTATGCCTGTTTTCTTGGAGTCATACCAAACGAGCTTTGGGCCCATTCCGATAGAAAACTCAGTAATGGTCACGTGAAATATTCTGGCAAAAATATAGTGACCGAACTCGTGAATGAAAATCAGAAAACTGAAAACTAATATTGCGATAATAATTGTTTGTATAAGATTCAATTACGTTTCTCCTAATTTAATTTTATTTTATATAGCTCAAGGCTATTTTTCTCGCCTCTTTATCTAAGGCAAGAATATCCTCAAGAGTGGTAGCAAATCTTGCGCCACCCATCATTTCATAGGTACCGATAACAACCTTTGGAATATCGGCAAATCTGATTTTTTCATTGAGGAAGGCGTCAACTGCCACCTCGTCTGCTGCATTCAGAACTGCAGGACAGGCACCACCTGCAAAGAAGGCACGCTTAGCCATATCAAGCAGTGGGAAAGCTGCCGTATCCGGCTTTGCAAAGGTCATTCTGCCAAGAGAAAAAAGATCAAGTGGCTCTGAGGCGCTCTCGCATCTGTCGGGATAGTCGACGGCGTACTGAACGCACATACGCATATCGGGCAGAGAAAACTCTCCAATCATACTATTGTCAACATATTCCACGGCAGAATGAAGAATACTCTCGCGATGGATAATCACGTCAATCTTATCCGGGCTGACCGAGAAGAGATGAGCTGCCTCAATAATCTCAAAGCCCTTATTCATAAGTGTGGCAGAATCCACGGTTATCTTCTTTCCCATTTTCCAGGTGGGGTGTGCAAGGGTCTCTCGAAGCGTGAGTCCCTCAAGCTCTGCCCTGCTCATACCGTAAAACGGGCCACCTGAGGCAGTGAGAATAAGCCGTTTGATCTCAGATGGTTTACCTGCTCTGAGCGACTGAAAAATAGCCGAATGCTCACTGTCAACGGGTATTATCTGCGCGCCAAGCTTTTCTGCAAGGCTCATAACCTGACGTCCTGCAACAACAAGCGACTCCTTGTTTGCAAGAGCAAGCCTTTTTCCCGACTCAATAGTAGCTATAGTAGGATAAAGTCCTGCACTGCCGAGAATTGCGTTAACAACCGTTTCTGCCCTGCTCTCACGTATACCGTCGCAAATACCGTTAGTTGCTGCAAGCACCTTAACCTGGGTATCGCGAAGTCTGAACTTAAGCTCATTTGCTGCACGAATATCTGCCATAGCTACAGCCATAGGACGAAACTCTCTTGCAATACGCTCTGCAAGAGCCGAATTCCTGCCTGCGCTTATGAAATCTATTTTATATCCTCTGGCTCTGGCAACGTCAAGCGCCTGACTTCCGACCGAGCCTGTTGCACCGAGGACTGCGATAGTCTTACTCATATAAATAATATCTCCGGGGATAAAAGCCGCCCGTAAAAGGGCGGCATTCTTAAGTTAGTAGCAAAAATCATTTAGCTACGAACGGGGGTAATACAATTGAAAGTATCAAAAGAATTGTTGAAACGGCAAGAACCGAATCAAATCTGTCCATTATGCCACCGTGACCGGGAAAAATGCTGCCGTAATCCTTAATGCCGTACTCACGCTTGATAAGCGATGCTACAAGATCACCAAGCTGGGACACAACCGAAAGGACTAAGCCAAAAATGAACAGATAAAGATAGTTGGGCTGTACCTGCTTAAAGAGAAGCTGGATAACGAGTCCGTATACCAGACAAAGCAGGGCTGAAAAAACAACGCCACCGATTGCACCCTCAACAGTCTTCTTAGGACTGACCTCGGGAATAAGCTTATGCTTACCCATAAGAGAACCGACCGCAAAAGCAGATACGTCACAAACCCAACAGATAACAAAGACGAGAACAACGCAGAAAACTCCCACTGTCTTGTCAATATATCTGAGAAGCGACATAGATGTAAAGGATACCACGACGTATAATGCAGAGGCAAAAACCTCAGCAATTGTGGAAAAAGGAATACTTCCCTTAGAGAAAATACTTACTCCCATAAGCCACATCAGATAGACGTAGACGATGGCTGCCAATATAAGAAGGAAGGTGATTACGCCTTCTGACTTAACAAAATATGCTGAAATCGGAAAAGCTATCGCAAGAATGTACGCCGGAACAGCCAACAACAGCTTTTTGTGAACACCGATTACCCTGAGTATCTCGAACACTGCAATAACGGCAAGAAGAGCTAACGCTATAGGAAAAACGATATACTCTGAACAAATCACCAACAGCAGCGCACACGCAACGATAGCTACTGAGGTTAAAACTCTACTTTTCATTTTATTTTAAAACTATGCCTCACTTTCTGACCCGTCAACATCAAGACCACCGAATCTGCGATTTCTGGAATAAAACTCCTCCATACATTTTTCGACGTCCTCCTTACCAAAATCGGGCCAAAGGGTATCAAGAATAATAATCTCCGAATAGGCACACTGCCAGAGGAGGAAATTGGAAATACGGAAATCGCCACCCGTTCTGATAATAATATCCGGGTCGGGAGATCCACCGGTATACATGTATATTGATAAAAGCTCCTCGCTGACTATGGTATTACCGTCGGCAATCGCACGGTTAACGGCATTCACGATCTCTGCGCGTCCACCGTAATTAAGTGCAATATTGCAAAAGTAGGACCCACTCTCCCTGAACTTTTCTGCCTCAATACATTTCTGCCTCAGCTCTTCGGAAAGAGCAGATTTATCTCCAATAAACCTGACGCACAGCTCCTCATCCTTCTTTAAGGCAGGAATAACAGCGTCATCAATATACTGATAGATCAGATCCATCAGTGCCTCTACCTCATCCTTCGGCCTCTTCCAATTTTCAGTAGAAAAGGCATAAAGGGTCAGGTGATGCACACCGTATTCACGGAACAGACGAGGCACGGCAGCAGCAGCCTTAGCCCCTGCGATATGCCCATCGGTGCGAGGGAGACCCCTTTTCGTAGCCCACCTGCCGTTGCCATCCATAATTATGGCTACCGAATCAACTCTTTTTCCATTTCCGTGAGGATTATTATTAATACCCAATGAGTAAACCTCTTTCGTGAGACTTATATCTCCATTATTTCCTTAGTCTTTGCTGCTGTGATAGAATCGATCTCCTTGATATACTTATCGGTAAGATCCTGAACAAGCTTATCAGACTGCTTTGCCTCATCCTCTGTCATTACAGAATTCTTCTTATCTGCCTTGATCTTATCGTTAGCATCACGGCGAATGTTACGGATAGCAACCTTAGCATCCTCGCCCATCTTGGAGATCTGCTTGGAAAGATCCTTTCTGCGCTCCTCGGTCATAGGGGGGAAGGAAAGACGAATGCAGGAGCCGTCGTTCTGAGGATTAATACCCAGGTCGGATGTGAGAATTGCCTTCTCAATTCCCTTCATAATAGACTTATCCCATGCAGTGATGGTAAGAGTACGCGCATCGGTAACCTTGACCTCTGCGATGGAAGAAATAAGCGTAGGAGAACCGTAATAGTCAACGGTAATCTTCTTAAGAACGTCAGGATTTGCTCTACCTGCTCTGATTGTAGAAAGATTCTCCGAATAAGAGGAGATGGTCTTCTTCATTTTTTCTTCGTAAATTTTAGTGTCAAGCTTCATATCAAGTTTCACCTTTCAGTTAATTATATTTTATTAAAATTATCTACAAAATTATTCTGCAATTATTACAGTTCCGTATTTTCCGTCGATCAGTGCGCTCTCAATATCCTCCGGAGAGTTAAGACCGAAGAGTCTGACCGTCATTCCGGTAGACAAACAGAAAGCAGTTGCTGTGGAGTCGAGTGCCTGAAGATTCTTCGCAAGAACCTCCGACGCCTTTATCTCCTTAATAGGCTTTGCATCAGGATTCTTTCTTGGGTCATCGTCATATATGTAATCCACGCTCTTCGCCATAAGCAATGCATCGGCACCGATCTCAGCAGCCCTTACGGCGCCGGTGGTATCGGTGGAAAGGAAAGGAATTCCAAGTCCAGAGCCGAATACAACTATTTTTCCCTGCTCAAGAGCAGCCTTAGCAGCCTGAGCAGAATAAACCTCTGCGAAGGGGTACATAGGAACGGCTGTCATAACTACAGCCTCAATACCTGCGCGAACAAGTGCATCCTTAAGGCAGATAGCATTCATAACGGTAGCAAGCATCCCCATACGGTCGGCATCTGTGCGATCCATATCTCCACCTGCCCTGCCACGCCAGATATTACCTGCTCCAACAACAAGTGCAATCTGATGTCCGTTTTCAGCACACTTCTTCACCGAAGCTGCCACACGGTCAACGAAGGTGGGGTCGTATATTTCAAGAACCTTACCCTTTTCATCCTTTACTGCCAGTGCCTCGCCCGACAGCTTAAGTACAACACGATTCATTTTAACTGTCCTCTCTTTTCTGTCTTATCAATTGCGACCCGACTTCATAGCCACGGCGCGCTTCGCCTTATCGGCAATATTACCTGCAGTAAGTCCGTAAAGCTCCAGCAGCTCGGGAACCTGTCCACTTCTGCCAAAGCTATCCTCAACTCCCACACGGAGAACCGGGACGGGATATCTCTCACAGACCGACTCGCATACTGCTGCACCGAGGCCACCGATTACGCTATGCTCCTCAGCAGTGACAACTGCACCCGTCTTTCTCGCAGACCTCTCAATAAGCTCTGCATCAAGAGGCTTTATTGTATGAATATTGATAACCTCAGCCGAGATGCCCTCACCGGCTAGTATATCTGCTGCCTCTAGTGCAAGATGAACCATATATCCGTTTGCAATAATGCTGACGTCACTTCCCTCTCTGTAGGTAACACCCTTACCTATCTCAAACTTATAGTCGGGAATAAGCTCGGGAGTAAGATTCGGAACGGCGTATCTGCCGAAGCGAAGATAGCAGGGACCTTCATAATTAAGAACTGCTTCAATTGCTGCATATGCCTCGGTAACGTCTGCAGGACAGATCACCGTCATGCCCGGAATTGTACGCATAAGCGCAAGATCCTCGCTGCACTGGTGTGTAGCACCGTCCTCGCCAACTGTGATGCTGGCGTGAGTACCAACTATATTTACGTTAAGGTGTGGATAGCCGATAGAGTTCCTGATCTGCTCGAACGATCTGCCTGCTGCAAACATAGCAAAGGATGCAGCAAAGACCTTTCTGCCAGTGGAAGCAATTCCTGCTGCCACGCCCATCATATTTCCCTCTGCTATACCACAGTCGAAAAATCTGTCGGGAAACTTCTTCTTGAACATGCCCGTCTTGGTAGCTGCAGCAAGGTCAGCATCAAGCACGAGGAAGTCGTATTTTTCACCAAGCTCAGCAAGTGCTGCGCCGAAGCCCTCTCTGGTTGCCTTCTTTTCTGCCATACTATTCACCCCTTACTTAAGCGTTTCTGCGATTGCCTCAAGGTCGCTGATTGCAACCTTGTAAAGATCCTCTTTGGGAGCCTGGCCATGCCATTCACAAGCGTTTTCCATATAGGAAACGCCCTTACCCTTAACCGATTTTGCAATAATAACGGTAGGCTTATCCTCTACTTTTCTCGCCTCGGCAAAGGCAGCCTCTATCTGATTAAAATCATGAGCATCTATGGTAAT
Source organism: Clostridia bacterium (assembly GCA_017463765.1). Lineage (GTDB taxonomy): Bacteria > Bacillota > Clostridia > Oscillospirales > CAG-272 > UBA1740. Next base: position 19,716 of record JAFTON010000098.1, read on the forward strand.
AACATGCCAACCGAATGCAAGGAACTTTTCATCATGGGGAGTGGGATTCATAACCTCAGTGATCGGACCGTCGATCTGAAGTCCGTTAAGGTCTAAAATCGCCACAAGATTATCAAGCTTATAATGTGCAGCAAACATAGCTGCCTCCCAAACCTGACCCTCCTCGCTCTCACCGTCGCCGAGTACGGTGTATACCCGGAATGGACTGCCCGAAAGCTTAGATGACAATGCCATACCACAAGCTGCAGATATGCCCTGACCAAGAGAGCCTGTACTCATATCAACACCGGGCACACCCTTCATATCAGGATGTCCCTGCAGATATGATGCAGTCTTACGAAGGGTCTTCAAATCCTCTCGGGGAAAATATCCACGCTCTGCAAGGGTTGCATAAAGAGCAGGTGCAGTGTGTCCCTTAGAGAGAACAAATCTGTCACGGTTCTCCCCCTTCGGATTCTCGGGGTCGATATTCATCTCCTCAAAGTAAAGGTATGTCATGATATCGGCAATCGAAAGAGATCCACCGGGATGACCACATTTAGCGTTATAAACAGACTCAATTATGTCTATGCGTATCTGATTTGCAATACGCTTAAGATTAATCTGCTTTGATTGTTCCATAAAACACTCCTAATTAATTCTTATCACCCAATATTTTACTACAAAAAATAATAATTGTCAATATTAATTAATACTTTAATAAATAGATTTTAAAAGAGTTTAACATTGGGTTCATATTTGGGGAAGGGATAATAAAAAAGGACGCATTTTCTGCGTCCACTTTACACAATTATTTATCACTCATACCAACGAAGTAATCAGCACTGACACCGTAGAATTTACAAAGCTTTATCATATCATCAATCTTAAGCTCTGCTCTCCCCTCCTCAATGTGGCTATACCCCTGTTGCGACTTGTTAATGACCTTTCCAACCTCACGCTGCGTTAGGTCTTTGTCCTCGCGTAAATTGCGCATTCTAATTCGATAATCCATGATAAACCTCCTACCATATTAATTATGCGTAAAAAGTGTATCATACTCACAATTTGAGTATTGACATTTACTCAATTATTGAGTATAATTATCTTATGGCAAAGCCAAAAAAAACAATATGGAGGTTTTTATAACATGAAAAAAAGAATAATGATTGTTTTTATTATTATCCTTACACTGACTTTTGTCTCTTGCGATATTATTAAAGATAATCTAACCACTGACGGAACAAAAGGATTACCCGCACCAACAGAATTGCGTGTAGAGGAAGGGTACATTATTTGGAATCCTGTAGAATTTGCCATTAAATATACAATTTGCATTGACGGAAGAGAGTATTTTTGCGATGAAAACAAATATCCTCTCTCCAACATTAAAGACGGTGAACACATCGTAAAAGCGAAAGCAAACGGAGATGGGATAATATACGATACCTCTCCTTTTTCGGAAGAGTTTAAAATAAATATTGTTGAGGGAGCTCTTGCAAATACAGGTTTTTATTCACAGTTTGATGAGCTAACAATGCAAGAATCATTTCTCGGTTACGGTTTTGATGTAATAAATTCTTCTGTACTTTATGACAAGGTTGTAAAAACGTCTTCTCCAATATTCAACACCGATGAGTTGATGAATCTTAGACTATTAAAAGTAGATTCAAAAAGCAGTTCTGTTTCTGAGGTACAAAGCGAAGAAATTGATTCCTTTATGGAAGAGTGGAATTCCAGTCTAAATGTAAAAGTTTCTTGGGGCAGAAAAAAGATAGGTGGAAGTGTAAAAGTTAACACCGCATTTTCAGGAGGAAGCTCTACTGCAAAATCGAAATACTTCCACTGTATTACTTTTAATAATCAAAAATTTTACATTGTAATGCAAGGAACGACAGACGAGTATAGATCCATGCTTTCTAATGGATTTGAAAAGGATTTATATTCAGATATGTCTCCGGCAGAATTATTCAATAAATATGGAACTCATTTTATTACCAGTGCCATTATGGGTGGTAAAATAAACTCCTATTATCTCTACACAAGCGAAAAAGAAACAAGTTTTTACGACATTAGTACCCGTGTATCCACCAGCGTCCGTGCATGGGCAGCAAAAACAAACGTTTCTGTCAACGGTGGATATAAAACAGAAGCCGAAAGTCAAAGTATATATATAAAAAACACTCTCGAAATTCTCGGTGGAGGAGATTTTGGCTTTAAAAGCGACGAAGATATTAATAGATACTACGCCGATTGGGAGAAATCATTGAACGATCACCCTTCTTTAATAGGAATCAAAGACTCTGGATCGCTTTGGCCAATTTGGGATTTGATAGATCCAAGTAAAGATACCCGAAGTGATTATACTTGGATTGATGAAAACGGAGAGGAACGTACCGGGTCACGAGCACAGCAACTTCAAGGTTATTTTATGAAATACGGTGTTGACAATTACAACATACTTGCGGCAAACGCAGGGATACCGGAGATTATTCAACCAGAATCGATAAATAATATACTTGTTAATGGGAAAGAACCTATCAACGGTGTATATGAGGTGTTTGCAGGAGCAAGCAATCGCATTACATTTAGTGTTACACCTGAAACCGCTGTTGGATATAGCAAAAATATCAGACTTAGCGCACCTAGCAACTATGCCTCGATAAGCGATGACAATACAGAAATTATTATTGAGTCGTTCACTCCTGCAAACGAAGTAATTAGTATAGTTGTTTCCGCTGGAGATGTAAAGGAAACAATAAAAGTAAAAGTAATAAAAACATATAACGTTGATTTCGTAACAAGCTTTGACGATGTAACTGTCGAAAATCCTTATAAGTATCAAGGATTGAACTATGGATACCAGATTATCACCCCACCAACACTTTTAAATATGCCTATTGAATACAATCTCGTAGGCTGGTATAAAGATCCTTATTTCATAGAAGAATTTTTATTTGGAATCGATCCAGTGGTTGACAACATAACCTTGTACGCAAAATGGGAAATAAAAAGCTCGTCAATTCATTTTGTAACAAATATTTCTACTTATGAAATTGATCCAATTAAAGTAAACTTTGGAGAACAAATACAGTTCAACTTAGAGCCTTCTTTCGACGGGTATATCTTCAATGGATTCTATTCAGATAAACAATTAACTCAACCATTTGATTTCAACACAGCCATTTATCAAGATACAAGTATTTACTTGAAATGGAGTTTCGAAGTATATTCGATATTCTTTAAGGTTGATGGGGAAACCGTATACACAGATACTTATTCAATAAATGATAAAAATGTTTTGCTTCCCGACGTTCCTGCTAAATTAGGTTATTTTGGTGTATGGGAATCTTTCGAACTAACATCTGGTGATATTATTGTTAATGCAATATATGAAGAAAAAGAAACTTATACTGTAATCTTCAAAAACAATGAAAGTATAATAAAAACAGAAACATATAATGCTGATATAGGAATAACGTTGCCTACCTTAATCGATGAAAAATATCCAATGTATAATCATTTTTTAGGCTGGTACGAAAATGATAAGCCGTTTGTAAACGATATAGCCACAAATCCCAGGGATCTTGTTCTTAATGCGCATTGGAATCTTTGCACGGTTTATACCGATATGGCATCAACAAGTCACAACGTTAATAACCGTGTTATCATTGATTGGCGCAACGAAGTATTTACTGATTTTGAAGAAGCTACAGGAAGCTCTATAATTACAGTAAACAATACTTCATCCGAACTAATTTTGATTGGCAATCCCGATGTAGTTTATTCTAATCTTGCTATTAACTTCGCAGATTTTGAAGAAAATCAAGAGTTTACGCTGCGTTTTATTGATTTCAACTTTATAACCAATCAATCAGATGCTATCAAGCCTGTTGACACTGATGACGGAATGATTCTTTTTATCGAAGCAACTGGTAAATGCTCAATTGAAACTACTTATGCAGGTGGTAATATTATTACAGGCTTTATCAACACCGTAAACCTAAGCGGTGACGGCGAGATGATTATTACTGCAGGTGATGGAGCAAACGGGGCAAAAGGATGGACTCCAGGAAAAAGTGATACCGGAAACGGTGGAACAGGAGGCACTGGCAACTCAGGAGGAACAGGTATCTCCTGCAATAATGTTGTTTTCGGTTCAAATATTACAATAACCATATATGCAGGAGATGGAGGCCGTGGCGGAAATGGCGGAAACTCAGTAAATAAATACTGGGGATCTGAAAACGATGGTGGAACCGGTGGTGCCGGTGGCACTGGTGGTATTGCGGTGAAAGCTGTAACCATGATTGTTAATGATACTGCAACCGTTTCATTATATGGTGGTAATGGCGGAAACGGCGGCTCTGGAGGATATAGGGATACTAGATTTGGTAATGGTAATCTTGGATCTGGAGGATCAGGAGGAAATGGTAACACTGCTATTTCCTCAGATACAGAAATAATTGGATCTCCAATTGTCAACAATGGTACATCGGGTTCTTCTGGTAGTATCGGAGGAAATTGGCACAGTCAAGATGATTATTACAACACATATTATTGGTGGAATTGATGTAACCATTAAACTACTATAAAATATAAAAAAAGCTCACTATGAAACGGCTGTTTAAGTTCGCTTCATAGTGAGCCTTTTTCAAGTTTGGGGTATAGGTTGTAGGTTTCTTTGCCGAGGGTGGTGGCGATGCGAAGGGTTTGGGAGGAGCCGCTGCGGGCGTGGCCGACGTAACCGATCATGATGTCACACTGCTCTGCCATCGCCTGATTGCGACGTTTCATGCAGTTTTTGTCATAGACTTCGGATATGTACGTTACCTCGTCGGCAGAGGCGAGGACGTAGTCGTAAGAATCACGCTGGCGAGCCGTCCAGGAGGCGTCCTGGTCAAGACAAGGCAGGAAAAGAATAAGCGAGACGTCGGGATGGCTTAAGCGAAAGCGAATAACCTCTCTCGCTGCCTCGGTATCAAAGCCGATAGCACCACCGGTAATAAATCTTCGACAGCCTTTATTATAAGCGTAGCCTATGGCTCTCTGAAGAAGGTTCGACAGCTCTGCCTTATGCCCATATTTAATATTTCTATGTCCCGTAAAAGCGCAGGTCATATTCTACCTCCCATCGTGTTTCGTTATAAAAATATTTTAGCAGTTTCGTATAAAAAAGTCAAGGAAAACATAGTTAAAACAAACATTTTAGTAAAAAGACTTGACTTTTACAGGATAATATGTTATTATAATTAGCGTATAATGCCTTAGGGCAATTTTATTTTGGAGGAAATATGGACGACGGAGACGGGTACGATTGTTTCAGTACCGTAAAATACGTTTATATTCAGGCTTAGCCGCGCTTTTTTCAGGGGTACGGTTATGCCTTTTTTTGCTGTTTTTTCCAAAGTAAATATTCATTTTTTCATACTGAAAAATCTTTTTTGAAAGGTAGAGTTTAAAAGAAAACAAATCATGGAAATTCACATAATAATCATAGTTGTCTGTGTATTTTTATCTGCGTACTTCTCGGCAACCGAGACAGCTTTTTCCACATACAACCGTATCAGAGTAAAGAATATGGCAGAGAAAGGAAACAAGAAGGCTGCTCTGGCTCTGAAGCTGTCGGATAACTACGATTCACTAATTTCTACAATACTTATAGGAAACAATATAGTAAACATTCTTGCTTCCTCTATGGGCGCGCTGGTATGTGCAAATCTGATTCAAAACAAAGATTTTGCTTCTGCTGTAAACACGGCAGTTCTTACGGTTGTAATTCTTATTTTTGGAGAGATATCGCCTAAAACAATGGCGAAGAACAACTCAGAGACGTTCGTTCTCTTCTCTGCACCGATAATTAACGTGTTGCGAATTGTTCTCTTCCCTCTTATTTTCGTGTTTAACGGCTGGCAGAAACTGCTTGCTAAGATATTCAAGAAGAGTGAAGATCAGGGTATGACAGAAGAGGAGCTTATCTCTATTATTGAAGAAGCAGAAGAAGATGGCGATATAGATAAGGAGGAAAGCGACCTTATCAAGAGTGCGATCGAATTCGGTGATCTTGAGGTTGGTGACATCTTTACCCCCAGAATCGACATCACTGCGCTTCCCGTAGGTGCAAGCAAGGACACCGTTGCAAAGGTGTTTGCAGAATCGGGATATTCACGACTCCCTGTTTATGACGAAAGCATTGATAACATTGTCGGTATTCTTTATTACAAGGACTTTTATGCAGTCGCATACAAGGCGAACGTTCCTCTACACGAGATTATTAAGCCTGTAATTTACGTTGCAATCACACAACCTGTAAACGAGCTTATGAAGGAGCTTCAGGAAAAGCAGCTTCACATGGCTGTTGTTACAGACGAATTTGGTTCGACTGCCGGTATCGTTACGCTCGAGGATATTCTTGAGGAAATTGTTGGCGAAATCTGGGACGAGCACGACGAGATTGTTGAGGAGATCAAGGAGGTTGGCGAGAAGGAATACGTTGTTTCCGGAAAAGCCAATATTGAAAACCTGTTCTCCGAGCTTGATCTTGATCAGGAGATCGAGTCGGTTACCGTTGGTGGCTGGGCTATGGAGGTGCTCGGAAAAATTCCCGAGGTTGGTGACAGCTTTGAGGAATACGGTCTCGCTGTTGAGGTTACTGAAATGGATGGCAGACGAGTTGAAAGCGTGCATGTCTGCGACAGAAGAGACGAAGAAAGCAATGAAGAAAATAACGATGGCAAAAATGATGAAGATTGATAATATCCAGTCTTTTTGATGATTTTTGACAATATTACTTTACATTTATAGTAGAAAACGGCGATGTTTTTCGCCGTTTTCTTTTTTTAGCTTTTCAGTTTTTCGCAAACATATTCTCTCCTTGCATTTATCGAAGCGAGGATAAATACCGTTATCGAAAGAGCAAAAAGCATTTTCATTATTAACCAGAGTGGCGTTACTGTGCTGCCAAAGGAGACGAAAATATTATAGGAAAGAACTGCAGCAAGAAGAGACGCAACGAGAGGAAGTACTAATGATTTCAGAGGTTTAATTACAAATCGAACCTTCTTTCTTAAACGAAGGAAGGAAAGTAGAAAATTATAACCTTCCATTATTACTATAACAACGGCATAGCCCATTATTCCCATGCGTGGAATAAGAAACCAGACAAGAAGGACCGAAAGAAGCGAGTCCGATATATTTACCCACATTGAAAAAACCTGCTCTCCTATTCCCTTCAAAATAGAATCGGTGACGTGGTCAAGATACATTATTGGAACAACGAAGGCTAAGGTTGCTATGTAAAAGCCTGCATCATAGGAATCGTATACCACGTATCCAAGCTCCTCTGCAAAAACAAAAATAAACACTGCAGCAATCACTGCATAAGATAGCGTCAGATTTATCGCCTTCGAGGCTATGCGATTCATTCTATCTGTTTTCCCTGCCGACATATCCTCTGCAAACTCAGGAACGAGAAGTCCTGCAAAGGAGGAGAGTGGCGACATTGGATATATTACCAGGGGCAATGCCATGCCGTGAAGTATACCATAATGAGCATATGCTTCTGCCCTGCTCTCACCACTCTCGCGCAGTTTTTTCGGAATAAGAATGTGCTCGATATTCAGAAGAAGAGAACGAACGTAGGCTGAAAATGCCAGAGGAAGTGCAGTTTTTGACACCTCCGAAAGCTGTGGAGTTCTGTCAAATGAGTTAACTCTGTTTTTATGCCTATCATAGAAAAACTCAAGAAGAATAAGCAAAAAGCCCAAAGCCTCGGTTACAGTTATTCCGACACACAAACCTACAACTGCGCTGACGGTTCCATAAGGCAAGAAATAAGCAACCAGTGAAACGGTAAGTATTATTCTTACAATCTGGGAAAAGACCGAAACAGCTGCGTTGAAGGCTACGCGCTTTACGCCTATAAAATAGCCTGAAAGAACAGAGCTTACGGCAGCCGGAACAAGTGAAAATGCAAGGATTCTAAGGGAATCTACGGTACGTTCATCAGAAAGCACCAGCCTGCCAAGCAGGTCGGCACCGAAAAAAAGACCGAGGGTTGCCACAACTCCAAAAAGCAAGGAATAAATGAATGCACCACGAAGCACCCTGCCAACCTCTTCCTCTCTGCCCTCACCTATAGCTGAGGCCACAAGTCTGGTTACGGTCAGACTGATTCCTGAGGTTGCGAAGGTCACGGCAAAGGAATAAACCGTCATTACCAACGTATAGAGTCCGGTTCCCTCTGCTCCAACGGTACGCGAGATAAACGCACCGAAAAACATTGCAACCGTTTTCATCGCCAGTCCTACAAGTGTAAGAAGTATACCACTTTTAATAAACCTTTTTGCCTCGCTCATTTTATCCTCACAAAGTATTTTTCTGTATTTTTTTGCTGTACAATAATTATATGAAAAGAAAATAATAAAAATATTAAAAAAATTTCAAAAAACACTTGCTTTTTTCGAAGTTATGTGTTATAATTATCCTCGCTGATTTATGTAATCAAATAATATTAATATAAAATTACGCTCGCAAGGGCGGGATTTTTGGAGGTGTCAAAATGGCTAAATGCAGTATCTGCGGTAAGGGCGTTGTTTTCGGACATAACGTGTCTCACTCCAACCGTAAGACCAACAGAACCTGGAAGCCCAATATCCGTAAGGTTAAGGCTGTAGTTAACGGAACCAATACTACCGTTTCCGTTTGCTCCCGTTGCCTTCGTTCCGGAAAGATCGAGCGCGCTTAAAGGATTTAAAAAACTCTGCTTGTAAGGCAGAGTTTTTTAATTATTCTGACAAAAACAAAATGAAAACATTAATTGTAGATAACAGGATTTCAGAAAAATGTGAGAGAGCCCTTATTAAAGAGGGACACTCCCTTATAAAGCTGCCGAAAGATCCCAGCTTAAGCGAGGCTGTGTCTGCCCATCCAGATACGGTTCTCTTTTATGCAAACGGTGAAATAATCACCACTGCAGACTACTGTGATGCAGCAGCCTACGTTTTCAGCGATATCAGGGAAATAAATCCAAAGATAAAAATCAGCTTTACCGACGACATACGCAGCGACAGATATCCTGATGAGTGCATTATGAATGCGCTGGTAATCGGGCAAATGATATTCTGTAAAAGCGACAGCATATCCGATGGTATAGTTGATTATGCAAGACGAAACGGATATAAGATAATACACACAAATCAAGGCTATCCTGCCTGCTCTGTTCTCGCTTTTGGCAATTGTGCTATTACTGCGGACCACGGTATTGCTGATATACTGCGAGAAAATGGCATCAGAGTGACCTTGATAAGTCAGGGTGGTATCTCCCTGCCCCCATACGAATACGGCTTTATCGGTGGTGCAAGTGGGGTTGTGGGGAGACGCGTTTACTTCTTCGGTGATATAGGAAAGCACCCCGACAGCGAGACGCTATGCCAAGCTATCATTTCTGAGGGCTTTATTCCCTTTTCCCTATCAGATGAGGAGCTACGTGACTTCGGTGGAATTATCGCGCTTTAAAAACGCCATGGTGCTCACGGCAATCACGGGCAGAATTATCATTCCTAAAAATCCAAACAGTGAAAAACCAATATATAGCATCATCAGCGTAACTATTGGGTGAAGATCAAGGCTTTTACCAACGATTTTCGGCTCTATGAGCTGTCTGATAACAGTGCTCACAGCAAAGAGTATTATCAAACCCACGCCAAGAAAAGCATTGCCTTCAATAAACGAAATCATGCTCCAGGGAATAAGCACTGTACCGACGCCTATTACAGGCAAAAGATCCAGTAGTGCAACCAGCATAGCGATCACGAACGCATGATCTACCCTGAGAATCCATAATCCTGTCAATATTACGGTATAGGTTATCAGCATTATTAAAGAATAGGATGAAATATATTTTTTTATTACCAGAAGAGTGGTGTTCTTCAGCCTGATAATCGTGGCAGTCAGCTTTTCCGGTAGGACAGAGGAAATAAAGCTTGCTATTTTATCGTAATCAAGAGCGAAATATACAAGAGAAATCAGGGTAACAAGAATAAAGAAGAGGAACCCGGGAAGCCCGGAGGCAAAGGTAGCTATCCATTCTGCAAGTCGCGACAGCCAATCCGAGACAAGCTCACCCACGGCAGAGCTGATTTTCGAAGCCAGGTCGGGGGAAAATAGTCCACTGAAAATCGGAACCTCCGATGAGAACAAACCAAAGAGCATACTGTATAGCCTGTTTCCTTCGTCCATATCGGCGAGAAAACGCCAGAGCGCAGTTGATACCCTCCATACAAGAAATGCAACGAGAGAAAAGAAAATAAGCGTTGCTACAATAGACGTAATCAACCTTATCACCTTTTCGGGTACATTTATTTTAGCAGAAAGGATTCTGGCAGGTTTTACCGTAAGGGTGGCTATTATTAATGCAATAATAAAGGGCAACAGAACCGGCAGGACATAGTCTATGAATGCGACGGTCAGGATCAGTGAGGAGAGTATTCCTACCGAAATAAGTGAAAAACGGCTTAGCTTCTCTTTCATCTCAGCTCCACAAAGGTTATTTAAGATTATTATATCTACAAATAAATAAAATAATTACGAAAATAAGGAGAAAAGAAAAAAATGGTAGTAATTGAAATGGAAAACGGTGGTAAAATCGAGCTTGAGCTCTACCCTGAGGCTGCACCTAAGACGGTGGCAAATTTCCTTAAGCTTGTAGGCGAAGGCTTTTACGACGGACTTATCTTCCACAGAGTAATTCCCGGCTTTATGATTCAGGGTGGCGATCCTCAGGGCACAGGTATGGGTGGCGCAAAGGAAAATATTGTGGGCGAGTTTAAGGCTAACGGCTTTGATAATCCTATAAAGCATGTTCGTGGCGTTATCTCCATGGCAAGAGCATACAATCCTAACTCTGCATCCTCTCAGTTCTTTATCATGCATGCAAATGCACCCCATCTTGACGGTCAGTATGCAGCCTTTGGTAAGGTTGTAAGCGGAATGGAGGTTGTCGATGAAATTGCATCTATCCCCACCGATTACAGCGACAGACCTAAGATTGCTATGAGAATGAAAAAGGTTTACGTTAAGTAAATTATCTTTAGCTTTTTATAAATATTAACGGCAGAAGCGAAGAGCCTCTGCCGTTTTTTTCATGCATTTATGTATAACTAATTACTTTTTAAAAATACCGTTGAAGATTTCCTCAAGTCTTCTGAGGAAGAGGAGGATTGCCTTAGCAATCTTCTGAATAAGAGTCATCTCCTTTACAGGCTCATCATCACCGTTATCACCATCTGCAGGTCCGTCGATAATTCCATCACCACCCTGGTTGCCGTTGCCACCACTTACGGAGTGCCATGCGTTGTTATCATCAGCACTGCCCTCGTTGTAAAGGCACTCGTGACCGTTGCTGAGATATACCTTGCCGTCGGTAGGAATGATAAGGTCGGGAGTCTGCTTAAGAGTGTCTACCTGCCAATCGCCACCGTTGGTGAAGAGGATACCCCAATAGCCAGCAGGAACGGTTGCGTAGTAGTAGCCGTCCTCACCCTGCTCCATAGGAGTACCGGGGAAAGCAAACGCCTCAGTACCGTCAACGTTCCAATAATAGATCCATACCTCACCCCAGCCTGCATCATCCTTAACGTAAACAGTTACGTCCTCGGTGGTATCTTCGGGAGGAATGGGAGGAACATAGTCCTTAATATCGCCCCACTGAGAAGTTCCGTTATCGTAAATCGCACCGTCCCCGGGAATTACAAGGTCTGCGCTCTGGGTGCCGTTACCGTCGTTGAATACTACAGAATCGCATACGGAAGGAAGCTCGATAAAGTAAAGAAGCTTTTCGTCATCCCATTCCATTTCAAGACCGGGCCATGTTGTATAAGCAACGTCATTGCTGCCACCCTCAACCCATGCGTGTACGAAAACGGTGTTCCAATATGCGCTGTCGCCAACGTAGATGGTTATCTTATCACAGTTCTCAAAGTCTACGGTAGGAGCAGAAGGAAGATTGGGGTCTGCGCCTGTAGATGCAGAAAGGACATGTCCGACCGTACCTGTTGCAGGATCAAAGGTAATAGTAACGTTCTGCTCCTCGGTAAGAGAGAATGAATAATTACCGAACTCGCCGTTACCCTGAGTACCCCAGGACTGATTCCAGCTGTGATCAAGAGCAACCTTACACTCATAATCGCCTGCAGGAATACCTGTAAAGGTCTTTTCATAAAGGCCGGTTTCTGAATTGAGAGTCATATCATTGTATGTATTGGAAACATCCCACTCAGAACCGCAGAGACCTGCAACACCTGCAACAGTGTAGGTGCCCTGAGAGCTACCCTGATTTCCACCGTTAGGATCGCTCTTCCAATGGCCGTTACCACTTGCCGTATCGATTATATAGGTATCACCGGCAACAAGAGTAAGGTCACCCGACTGAGCAATCTTATAGTCCCAACTATAATCCGAACCCTGAGGAAAGGCAACAAATATGATATTCGAAATACCGGCAGGCAGAGTGCATTCGTAGATGCCGTCGCCATCAGAATCTGTCATATCAAACCATTGTTCCCCACCGTCCCAGGTATAAATAGCAAATGAGGTATTCTCGGTGCTCCATTTGCCTGGATCAAGATATACTTTTGATCCCTCTGCAGCATGTGCAGTGAGCGTAACCATGCTTACAAGCAAGGTCATTACAACCAGCAATGCAAGCAAGAACTTACGAGTATTGTTTTTCATAATATTTTCCTTTCTTTTATGTATTTATAAATACTCTTATACATTATATCACAGCAAAAAAAATATTACAATATACTTTTAAAGAAATAAGTATTTTTGTTAAAGTTGAACAAAATAATTTTTAATTTTTATAAAAAAAGCCCTTGCGTCATATGACGCAAGGGCCAAAAATGTTAGTTTACTTTTTATTAATTAAGATTATTATTTCTTAACGAAAAAGTTCTTGAAGAAATCAGCAATCTTAGCGAAGAACTCGGTAATAGCCTTAATAATCTTCTGAATAAGAGTGAGCTCGGGCTCTACAGGATTCTCATCTACAGGAGGAACGTAGTTAGGATCTTCCTCACCACACTCGCACTTGCCCTCAACGAACTCATGCTCGTGAGCAGGCTTTTCGGAACGGGTGATAGTGTAGGTGTACTCGCCAACCTCGCAGATATAGTTACCTGCAGCATCTATGCCATCATATCTGAAGCCAACAAGATATGTACCTGCAACAAGCTCTACCTCGATAGAATCGGTAATAGCGCCTGTGAGATTGTCAACATTCCATACGAAGGGAGCTGTATCGGGAACTGTTGCCTGATTGGGATAATCGGGCCAGATGAAGAATGTAAGAGGAGAAAGACCGGAGAATGTATAAATGCCATCCTCTTCAACGGTGAGGTAAAGCCACTCATAACCCTTATCCTTAAGAGCCTGATTAAGAACGTACTTGTTCTCGCCAACAACGATAGTGTTAACTGCGGGAAGCTCTACGTCGTCGCCAAGCTTCTCAGCCTTAACGGTGAACTCACCGGTAACGCCTTCCTTACCTACGCATACGTAGTAGGTGCCTGCAGTAAGCTCAGCAGTACCAGTCCACTTGCAAAGGCAAGCGTCAGCGGAAGCAAGGTTCATCTCGGAGTAAATGTAGCAGTTGAGATCTGCAGAAGAAACGGTGTAGATACCGTCCTCAGCAACTACGAACTCAAGCCAAGCGATTGCACTGCCGGTAAGGTTAACAACAGAACCGTCGATAGTAACGGTGTTATCACCAAGCTGGAGTGCGGGAAGCTCGGGCTCCTCAACGTCGCCACCGCCGATAGCGGTCTTCTCAACGTTAACGGTTGCAACACCTGCGGTTGCGGGGCCGGCAGTAAATGCTACGCATACGTAGTAGGTGCCAGCATCAAGCTCGGTTCCGGTAACTGCCGCGTATGCGGAGTCGTAAACGAGAGCAAGGATGCCCTCACCGGTGAAGGTGTAGTTAGCCTTCTCGGTTACCTCGAAGGGAGCCCATACGATGTAATAGCCATAATCGTTGGAAAGTGCATCGGTGATAAGAAGCTTGTTAGCACCGATTACAAGAGTGTTAACCCAAGCGGACTTTGTAACAGCAACGTTGAACTCGCCAACTGCACCGTTACCAACGCAGATGAGGTAGTTGCCTGCCTCAAGGTTAGCCTTACCTGTGCCGCCGCAAAGGAGAGCTGTGCCGTCTGCAGAGAAGATCATTGCAAGAGCACCGTTGTCGCCTACGAAGCTATAGAAAGCGTTCTCGTCTGCAACGAAGGGAACCCACTCGATAGGAAGGTTGTAAGCGTTTACAAAGTTACCGCTAACAACGATCTTGTTGGTATCGCCAACTACGAGAGTATTAACGTGAGGAGGAACGTAATTAGGATCCTCTGCACCACACTCGCACTTACCGTTAACGAAGTTGTGCTCGTGAGCGGGAGCATCCTGAGTAAGAGCAACCTTGTAGAAATAGTTGGTTCCACCCTTGTGGCCAAGATAATATGTACCTGCTGCTTCAATTTCGAAGGTAGTGATGTAAAGTCCATCCTTTACGGAGTCGGTGCTAGAACTATGAATAGCAGTAATAGCAGAACCGTCAAATGTATAAATCTCTATATTTCTACCATCGGAACCGCACTTCCACCAAACTGTAATGGTAGCAGGACCATTGGTAGTGAACATAATGCTTCGAGATACATCTCCACTTTCAACCTTTGTATTACCATTGAAGGAAAGACGAAGTTCGGATTCATAACCATCCTCAAATGTTGCTTTGGAGCTCTGAGTCTTACCCTTATCACCAAAGATAAGAGTGAAGAATTCATTAGAACCTACCTTAAGAGTATCGCCCTTAGAAACATCGCCCTCGTTTATAGTAGGAAGATCCTTACTTTCAAATACATTGGTAATCTTGTCGGAAACGTCAGGAGCTACGTAGTCAGGATCTTCCTCACCACATACGGAGCACTTACCTTCTGCGAAGGAGTGAGCGCCTGCTACCTTAACGTTCATCAGGTTAGTAAGCTGAGTCTGAGCCTCGTCAGTCCAAGCAGTACCACAGTAAGAGCAGTACCAGTATTCAACGTTACCGTCATAGGACTGGCAATCGGTACCAGCCTTAGCCTCTACGTGTACTACGTCGTGCTTTGCATCGGGATTGGAAACCTCGTAGCACTCCTGACAAACAGGATCACAGGGATAGAAGTAGCTATGTACGTGAGGAGGATCAGAGATGGTGAATGTGATCTTCTCTGTTGTGCTGTCGAAAGCAATTGTAAGCATTTTTCCTGCGGGAACCTCAACCCATGCATTATCGTCGGTCTGACCTGCAGCTGCACCACCCCAGCACTTAGTCCAGCCAAGATCAAGGCAAACCTTGAGGTTGGGCCAGATTGTTGCATCACCCTTGTTTACGTAAGAAATAGTCCAAAGACCGGTTTCCTTGTCGTATGTCATCTTGTTAGCAGTATTAGTGGGATCCCATGTTGTTCCAAAGAGATCAGCATTATCGCCTGCTATGGTGTAAACGGGAGCAAATCCACATACAGAGCACTTGGAGCCATCGTCGAACTTGTGGCCAAGAGCCTCGCCCTGAGACTGACCACACTTAGAGCATATCTGAGGCTTGTCGCAGGTTGCATCGGACCAATCGTGCTCGCACTCTACAACAGGAAGCTCAACATTAACGCTTACGGTAGTGCCTTTAAGTGTAATGGTTACAGTGCTACCTGCATCAGCAACAGTGTAAAGCTTATCAGCAGAGGGATATGCAGTACCCCAAGCGTGATCGCGAACAACCTTAAACGCATAAGAGCCTGCTGAAACCTTTTCATATACCTTAGTATAGGTACCGGTTTCTGCATCATAGGTCATATCGTTTGCGGTGTTACCGGTATCCCACTCGGTACCAAGATGTGCACCCGAGCCAGCTACGGTGAAGGTAGCCTGCACGTTACATCTGGTGCAGAGGTGATCGGAATTGAAGGAGTGACCAAGAGCGGAAACTACGGGGTCACCACAATCAAGACAGGTCTGAGCTGTAGTACAGGTTGCTTCAGCACTGAGATTGGTGTGAAGGCAGGTAGAACCGTAGGTAGACCAGGTTCCTCCACCACTGTCCCAGGTACCTTCCTTAACGGTGAAATGATTTGCACCGGAGGTAGGGATGGTAAGGTCTGCGGTCTGGTTCCACTTGTTATTCCAGTTGTTAGCTGCTGCAGAGGGATTCATTCTGCAGAAGATAACGTTAGGATATACCTTATCGGTAGGAACCTTAACCTCATATACGCCGTCGCCGTCAGCGTCAGTCATACTAACCCAGGTTTCGCCGTTGCCGAAGAAGTAAGCCGCGAAACGAGCATTGCTCTGCTTCCAATTCGCATTGGGAGTGAGATAAAGTGTCTCGGGCTGGCTTGCAGCACTTGCAAAGAGGGTTGCAACGCTCATCATCATTGCAAGAACAATAACGAGAGCAACAAGAATTTTGCGTGTGTTTCTCATAAATATTTCCTTTCTTTATTTTATTTTGTTCACGCTATTGTAATTATAGCATAATTATTTATTATTTACAATATATTTTTTGTAAATGTTTGTTTTTTGTAAGAAATGCACAATAAATTTTGAGTTTTTAGCTTTGTAGGGGTTAGAAGTTGGTTAAAATGTGAAATATGTTCATATTTTATTTATAAACAAAAATCCCCTGCACCCATAGGAGTGCAAGGGACTCGAAAATATTACTTCTTAAAGCCTGCAAAAAGGTTCTTGAACCAAGCGCTGATATTAGCGAAGAAATCGGTAACAGCCTTGAGAATCTTCTGCACAAGAGTAAGCTCGCCGGGCTGCTCGGGCTCGGGATCTGTGGGAGTTTCGGGATCGGGATTAGGATCGGGATCGGGATTAGGATCGGGATCGGGGGTAGGATCAGGATCGGGGGTAGGATCAGGATCAGGGGTAGGATCGGGATCGGGATCGGGATCTACGGGAGCCTGAGGCGCTGTAACAGTAGCCGAAGGAATGCCATCCTTAAAGCTGATGGTTACGGTGCTGCCGTCCTCTGCAACGTTGATATAGCAGTTATCTGCACTACCATTTTCACCGTAGGATACGGTCCAGGTCTTGTTCTCGGTAACCTTGAAGTGATACTCGCCTGCGAAAACGTTCTCATAAACCTTAACGTATGCGCCTGTCTCCTCATCGTAAACAAGGAGGTTGGTCTCATCACTTGCATTCCAGCTTGTGCCAAAGAAGTTTACGCCACCGGGTATATACTCACCGTTAGCGTCCATCATAACGTCACCTGCGACGATATAAACCTTATCGGTATCGGGGGTAGGATCGGGGTCTACGGGGGTATCCGAAGCCGTTACGGTTACAGAAGGAACGTTATCTTTAAATGTAATTGTAACGGTACTGCCCGCCTGTGCAACGTTAATGTAGCAGTTATCTGCGCCACCGTTTGCACCGTAGGATTCGTTCCAGGACTTGTCAACGGTAACCTTAAAATCATATTCACCTGCAGCAACTCCCGTATAAACCTTCACGAAGCAGCCCAGCTCTGCATCATATTCAAGCTTATTTGCCTCATTGGTAACATCCCAGCTTGTGCCAAAGATGGTGGCATTGTCACCTGTCTGATACTCGCTGTTGATCTGGTGAACGTCACCAGCGATAATGTAAGTAGCATAAGCATCGCAGTTAGCGCAAGCACCGTCTGCACCGTAAGTATGGCCTGTCGCAAAGATTGGCGCAGTATAAGTCTCTCCACACTTGGAGCAGAGGTGAGAAATCTCTCCGTTCTCGGTACAGGAGGCAGGAGTAATAACACTTCCCTCACCTGAGGGAGAATGAATGCACTCACCTGTTTCGATAAGAGACCAGACTCCATTAGTACCGGAATCCCACTGACCCTCGTTGATAGTATAGTGGTTATTCTTACCGTCATACTTAAGGTCACCTGTCTGATTCCACTTATTATTCCAATTGTTATCGGAAGTACCGGGATTCATTCTGCAGAAGATGATGTTTTCAACGCCTGCGGGAATAACGCATGCATATACACCGTCGCCGTCAGGGTCGGTCATATCAAACCATGTGTTACCGATATCCCAGGTGTATGCAGCAAAGCGAGCGCCATCTATCTTCCAGTTAGAATTGGGTGTCAGGAAGATGGTTGTATCACCTGTGGTTTTTGCCGCGAAGGCAGTAATTGTTGTCATGCTCATCAGAAGTGTAAAAACTACAAGAAGAGCAACTAAAATTTTGCGTGTGCTTTTCATAAAAGACCCTTTCTTTTTTTATTTTTTGTACCATATGGATTATAACACATTTGGGTTATTTTTACAATATGTCTTCGAAAAAATGTTTACTTTTGTAAATTGTGCACAAAAGGATTTGTAATTACAATACACAAAAAGCCCCCGTATTTACTTAATACAGGGGCAAAACGTATGCTTTTGTAAATTATCTTTCATTTCCACCGAAAAGACTTCTGAAAAAGTTCACTATTGCGAGCCATATTTTTTGGAAGAAGCTTAGCTTTTCCTCAGACTCACTTCCGTCGAAGTTGTCCGAATCATCAGAAGAATCGGATTGATCGTCATCGGGGTTTTCCACGGGGGTGTCGATAACCATTGCTGCGCAAGTAACCTTGCCGTCCTTAAAGCTGATTACAACCGTGCTGCCGTCCTTATCAACCTTAAGATAGCAATTCTCACCGTCATTACCGTAAGAAACGTCCCATGACTTATTTTCAGCTATCTTGAAGTGATACTCGCCTGCAGCCACGTTCTCATAAATCTTAACGTAACAGCCGGATTCCTCGTCGTAGGTCATTCTGTTGTTTTCATCCGAAACATCCCATTTTGAAACGAACAGAGTATCATTATCACCCTTCCTGTAGCTATCGCCATCCTTCATTACATTGCCTGCAACAATATAGAACAGCTCCTCGCCACACTTTATGCAAACATCATTTTCATAGGAATGGGCGCAGGCATTGCTGTCAAATACAGACCAGCGTCCCTCTCCGTTGCTCCATGCACCTGTGGCGATGGTATAATGATTTTTGGTTCCGTCAAATTTCAGATCATCCGTCTGATTCCAGGTTGTGCTCCAGCCATTGTGAGTTTCACCGGGATCAAGACGGCAGAAAATAATGCTTGTATACCCCGAAGGAAGAATTCCTTCATAAACGCCGTCACCGTCAGAGTCCTTCATCTCTATCCACAGATAAGAACCACTCTCATCCCAGACATACATAGCGAAACGGGCGTTATCAGACCTCCAGTTTGAGTTTGGAGTAAGGTAAATCTCCACGTCACCGTCAGCAGCATAGGCTGTAAATCCTATGAGACCGATAATCAAGGTCAGAATAGCTAAAAGAGTCAACAAAGAATAACGAATGCTTTTCATACGGGTATCCTTTCAGAAAAATTTATTTCAGCATATCAGCCACATCATCGGGTGCATCGGCAAGATAGGTGAAGCCTGCGTTTTCAAGCTCCTCTCTGCTGCCGTGTCCCCATCTGACACCAAGACTGTCAATTCCACATTTTTTTGCGCCCTCGGCATCATAGATCCTGTCACCGACAAGAATAGCCTTGCTGCGATCTGCACCTACGGCGTTAAGGCTGTAATCCAGAACCTGCCATTTATGGTCACGGTTGTCACCCGATGCGCCACCCATAAAATCAAAATACTTATCCAGACCAAACAGCTTCATAATCTTAAGAGCAGTTCCCTCCGGCTTTGAAGTGGCAAGAACAATGGTTTTACCTGCTGCCTTAAGACTCTCAAGCATTTCAAAAACGCCCGGATAAACCTTATTATCCCACCAACCGTAGATATTGTAATACTCACGGAATTTCTCAATTGCGTCGACAACGGTTTTCTCGTTAAATCCGAATTCGTCCTGCCATACCACGTAAAGAGACGGGCCGATAAACCGTCTGAGCGACTCACGGTCACCGTAATCGGTAACACCCATTTTCTTAAACGCATAGATGAATGCGTCCACAAGTCCCTGCTCCGGGTCGGAGAGTGTTCCGTCAAGATCAAATGCAATAACGTCGTATTTTTTCATAAATGTTCCCTTAGCAAATTTTTGTCATCAATATTATAGTATAAAACCTTCAAAATGTCAACAAGATAAAGCAAAAGCCCCACAAAAGTGAGGCTTTTTGAAAAAACACGGAATTAAACAACTCCCTGCGCAAGCATTGCATCAGCAACCTTAAGGAAGCCTGCAATATTCGCACCTGCCACAAGATTACCCGGCATGCCGTATCTCTCTGCTGCAGAGGACGCGTTGTTGTAAATATTAATCATAATTGTATGGAGCTTTGCGTCAACCTCCTCAAAGGTCCAGGAAAGACGCTCGGAATTCTGAGTCATCTCAAGAGCACTGGTAGCAACTCCACCTGCATTCGCAGCCTTGGCAGGACCGAAGAGAACGCCTGCCTCCCTGAACACAGCAATAGCCTCGGGAGTGGAGGGCATATTTGCACCCTCGGACACGGCAGATACACCGTTCTTAACAAGCGCCTTAGCGCTTTCTTCGTTTATTTCGTTCTGGGTTGCGCATGGAAGAGCGATATCACATTTTACAGTCCAGATACCCGAACATCCCTCGGTATAGGTTGCAGTAGGATGAGTGGTGATATATTCCTTTATTCTCTGACGCTTTACTTCCTTTATTTCTTTAATTGCGTCAAGGTCGATTCCGTTATTATCAACAATATATCCGTTGGAATCGGACATGGCGATTACTTTAGCTCCGAGAGTGGTAGCCTTCTCACATGCATAAATAGCAACATTGCCCGAGCCCGAGATAACGACGGTTTTGCCATCAAATGAGGAACCTTTTGCCTCAAGCATAGCCTGGGTAAAATAGCAAAGACCGTAGCCTGTTGCCTGCTTACGTCCAAGCGAGCCACCGTAGGTAAGACCCTTACCCGTAAGAACACCCTCGTAAAGATTTGTAATTCTCTTATACTGACCGTAAAGATAGCCAATTTCTCTTGCTCCAACGCCGATATCACCGGCAGGAACGTCAACGTCAGCACCAACGTACTTGAAAAGCTCGGTCATATAGCTTTGGCAGAAGCGCATCACTTCGCTGTCGCTCTTTCCCTTTGGGTCAAAGTCAGAGCCACCCTTGCCACCACCAATAGGAAGACCGGTAAGAGAGTTCTTGAATATCTGCTCAAAGCCGAGGAACTTAATAATTCCCTCATAAACAGACGGATGGAATCTGAGTCCTCCTTTATAAGGACCGATTGCGCTGTTAAACTGGATACGGAAGCCTCTGTTCACTACTACCTTGCCGTCATCGGTGGTCCAGGGAACACGGAATTTAATAATTCTCTCGGGCTCCACAAGTCTTTCGAGCACCCCGCTTGTAACGTATTCGGGACTCTGCTCTACTACAGGCTCAAGAGACTCAAGCACCTCCCTGACTGCCTGATGGAATTCAGGCTCATGAGGATTTCTTGCTATTACTCTCTCCATTAATTCATTAAGATATGATGATTTGAACATGTTTTTTCTCCTGAAAACAAAAATACATACACAAAATATAGCACAAAGGAAGGCAAAAATCAATAGTTTTCGCAAGATTTTAAAGAAAATTAACGCGAAGCTAAAAGTCGGAAGTTAAAAACCGTCGCCGTAGGAAAAAGCGTTGAAGATAGCAGAACTGATTAAAAGAGTAAAGCTCCCTGCAAGAGCTTCGATATATTATCTTGTAGCAAGCGTGATAGGTAAGGCTGTAAGCTTCCTGATTACCCCATTTGCCACAAGACTGCTAAGCCGTGAGGATTTCGGTCAATTCAGTCTGTATATGGCAATTTTAGGCGGAGTATCTGTAGTATGCTCTGCCCTGACGTCAGGAAGTGCGATATACAAGGGAATTAAGGATCACAACGACAACAGACAGGAGTATTTAAAAAACGTTCTTGCAGTCAATCTGGCTTTTTCGTTGTTAATATGTATACTTTTGTTGGCATTTATGCCGTTTTTAAAACTGAAACGCTTTCTTTTAATACCGATGTCACTTCAAATTTTGTGTGACGGAACGGTTGCAATTGCAATGAGCTCAAAACGTTTTGACTACAAATACAAGACGGTTGCATGGGTTGCGATAATCATCGCAGTGTTGCCACCCGTGATGGCGATTGTTATTCTCAAAAGGTGGGGTGGGGGGTATATTGTCAGAATATATGCAATGCTGTTCGTCTCCATCTGCCTTGCTGCCTACTCCATCGCAAAAATCTACCGCGGAAGTAAAAAGAAAACGCACGGTATGGCAAGATACGTAATAAAAAGCTCCACCCCACTTCTGCCTCACAGTATTTCAAGCGCCATGTCGGTTCAGGCAGACAAGCTTTTTATTACATCGATAATGGGGGCATCTGCATTAGCAAAATACAGCGTAGTCTATTCACTGGGAATTGCATTGCAGTTTACCGTAAGCGCAATAGGCTCAGCCCTGAGCCCCTGGATAATCAGAAGGCTTGACGCAGGTGAAGAGAAAAAAATTTGTGAGCTGGTATTGCCGATGACGGTGGGCTATTGCGCTCTGTCACAGTGTCTCGTTGCAGTTGCACCCGAGGCAATGCTGATACTTGCACCACGCGATTATCTTGATGCCCTTCCTGCCATTCTGCCCATTGCGCTTTCAACACCTTTTTTATTTATTTCATCGGTGGCTACCGTGGGAATCGTTCACTCAGGCAAGAGTCGCTATGCAATGAGGATTTCACTGTTCGGGGTTGCTTTATGTATCATATTAAACTATATGTTAATCGGTGGTTTTGGGTTCGTTGGTGCCGGAGCAGCACTGCTGATTTGTCAGGGGGTAACTGCCCTAATTGGTGTGGCTTTTCTTGAAAAAGCAGGACTCGGTGAAATGCTGTCTCTCGGAAAAATTGTCCTAACCTGTGTTGTAAGTGCATTAGTGGGATTACTGTTTTATCTTATGCGAGAGTCGGTGGCATTAAGGCTTTTCACTCTTATATTACCGGGTATCGCACTTCTGTATTGCCTGAAAAAAGCAGGTGAGTTAGTTATGGAAACGGACAAGAAAAAGCTACCGTAATGTTTATTTTGTTATATAAAAAGGGCTTTTGAGGTGTTTTTCACTTCATCAGCCCTAATAGTTAATATTGATCCTCGGAATAATTGTTTAGTGCCTCTGCAACATAGGAAACAAGCAGGTCTGCAAATCCATCGCTTGACTCGATAAGAATCTCTGCCCTCTCATATCTTCCCGAGGTGGTTAATCTGTAAATCTCAGTTGGATCGAGTGTTGGCAGGTAGGAATATTTTTTCATTCCGTAGGGTGTCTTATGCGCCCTTCTCTCCTCTCTTGACTGCTTCTCAATCTTCACAATCTCATGCAGCGCTATGCGACAGAGGGTGGTATATCTTTTTCCGGTCTGCTGTCTGACGACAAAAAGAGGAATGCCCTCGCTGTCAAATGTTATATCATAAAAGTAGATTGGCGCAATATATTTTGCGTAAAGCATAAGAGCTACGGAAAGAAGCAAAATGCCGATAAGGCTTACAATCCCCTTATAAAGTGGAATCAATGTTGACAGCGTAATCAGAACAAAAGCTGCCATCATACAGAAAATGAATACCGATCTGGCTTTATTATTACTTGGTTTTGGTTTTACCGAAAATTCTTTTATCACGTCGATTTTTCCTCCGACAGTTTATATAATACAAGTATAACCTAAACAAAAGAAAAAGTCAACAAAAAAGAAGGAAATGCCCGAAAACGAGCCTTTCCTTCAAACGCAAAAATTATTTATTAAAATATTTATTTCAGAAAACCTGTGATAATCAGAAGATATCATCCCTGCCGTAATACATATCGCGTTTTTCCTCATCAGTAAGCTGGTCAATATCCTTGCCCTGTCGCATAGCTGTCCACGCACGGTTAGGCACGGGAGGATTGAATGCAGGGAGCTCTATGCCGGGAGTGTTTATACCGGATACGGCACCGGGAGCATCCTTACGGTAATTTCTCACGTTATACTTTTCGGTATTATCGGTGGTTTTCTTTTTGTTATTCTTTTCCATTTAAGTTTTCCTTTCTTCGATAAGAGAATAAAATCAACCTGCTCTTACCTTTGGTATTAATATTGTGCGCAGAGGAAAGAATTTTTATGTGCTTGATTTTTGGATTTTTGTGTGATAAAATATCTTTATCACGCACCGAAGGAATAATACTGATGCTTTATAATAATTTAAGTGGATACTTCAGAAATAAATATGGCAGAAGGCTTGGCAAAATATGTATAGACGGTGGCTTTTCCTGTCCAAACCGTGACGGCACCGTAGGTCACGGTGGATGTATATACTGTGGCGAGCGAGGAGCAGGCGAGCATATTGATCAGGGTGCATCTATAAAAGAACAGGTTTTATCAGCTCTTAAGGATGCAGATGAAGACGAAATGTTCGTTGCCTACTTTCAGAATTTTACAAACACATATGCGCCGGTTGAGGTTCTTCGCGAAAGATATGATGCGGCATTAATCGACGATAGAATAAAGGTGCTTGCGATAGGAACACGCCCGGACTGTATTGACGAGGAGATTGCCAGGCTTATCGCCTCATACAAAAACAGAGTTGACGTATGGGTAGAGCTCGGACTCCAGACGGCAAATGATAATACGGCAGATATTATCAACCGAGGCTATCACCGTGAGGTGTTTGAAAGAGCTATGGAGCTGCTTGACAAATACTCAGTGCCGGTTGTTGTGCATCTGATAGTAGGACTGCCCGGCGAGGGACTTGATGAAATAAAGGAAACCGTGGAATATATAAACCGTTTCAATCTTTTTGGTATCAAAATTCATTCAATATACGTTATGAAGAATACAAGACTTGCAGAGATGTATAAAAATGGTGAATATGCTCCACCATCGATGGAGGAATACGTTAACTCTGCAGTATATATTCTCACCCACGTTTCCCCGAGAGTTACGATACACAGGCTTACCGGAGACTGTCCCGGGGATTTGCTGATTGCGCCCACCTGGAACAGAAATAAAAGCGAAGTGATTAACAGTATAGTATATAAAATGCAACTTGAGGGTCTAAGTCAGGGCTGCAGGCATTAAAATAACCACTTACTTGGCAAAAACGAGCCTTGTAAGTGGTATTTTTTTATTTTGACGGTTAATTTTACATCATTTTATCAAGAATTGACATAATGGTTTTCTCAAGCTCGTCGAAGGACATATCGATTTCTCCCTTGAAATAATCAACCATAATATCTACGCATGCGTTGGCAAGAAAGCTTATCTGGACGTATCTTTCGGTTTTGTTTTTTGATAAGAATGGCGACTTCACGTTAGCAAATACCCTTTTGGTAATAATATGCTTTATCCTGTCTATAAAATAAATTGCATCGGGAGAACCCGAAACCTTGCGATACAGATCCTCGTTTTCCTTCAGAAAGTTAAAAATACGTTTGATGTAAATATGGTAATCCGATGTTTTATCGGCATCCATTGCGTCAATTATCATATCAAGGCTACCTAAAAGCTCCCTCAGTATCTCGTCGGCAACGGCGTAGATATCATCATAATGATTATAAAAGGTGCTTTTGGCAATATCTGCCCTCTCGGCAAGCTCAGCAACACTGATGCTTGCAATAACCTTCTTCTCACCGATTAGATCAACAAAGGCAGACCTGATCATTTTTTTAGTTCTGGCAGAATTTCTATACTCTTTCTTCATAATATGTTCATTTCTTTCTTATAGATTTTTGGACGTTTTAAGACGCTGTGTCCAATATTGCAAAACGACCTAAAATTAGTCGTTGAATTTGATTTATTGATATTATAATATAAAAGTGGATATTTGTCAAGAAATACAATTTTACTTACGGAGGACTAACGTGAAAAAAGCAAAAGGAGGATCGGGCAGCTTCATGCACAAGGTGTCCGAATTTATCGTAGACAAACGTGGATTTATCTTCCTCGCAGTTATCATCGGTATTATTTTTTCTGCCTTCTCTATCGGTTGGGTCAAGGTGCAGAACGACCTTACCTCATTCCTGCCTGACAAGTCGGATTCCAAGGCAGGCGTTGACGTAATGATGGAGGAATTTACCCTGTTCGGCAGCGCGCAGATAATGGTTGCCAATATTTCTCTCGATAAGGCATGGGAAATTAAAGAACAGCTTGAGAATGTTGAAGGCATTACAATGGTGGATTTTGGTGAGGACAGCGCACGCTATAATAACGTGTCTGCATGTTACACTCTGAATTTCGCCTATGCACAGAATGACGAGCGCTGCTCGGTTGCTCTCGACGAGGTAAAGCTGCTGTTAGACGGCTACGACAGCTATATCAGCTCGGATATAGGTAATCCTTTGGGGGATATACTTAACGGCGAGATCATGCTGATTATGATAGTTGCAGTAGTGCTCATTATCACAATGCTTCTGTTAACATCAAAATCGGTTGTGGAGCTGCCTGTCATACTGCTTACCTTCCTTGCAGCTATGATAATCAATATGGGTACTAACTTTATATACGGAGAAATTTCCTTCGTATCCAACACGGTAACGAGTCTTTTACAGCTTGCACTGTCGCTTGACTATGCCGTTATTCTCATTAACAGGTTCCGTGAGGAATATGAAAGGCGAAGTCTTCACGATGCAGTGGTCGAGGCGCTTACAAAAGCAGTGCCGGAGGTGTTCGGCAGCTCGCTTACCACGGTTGGCGGTCTGGCTGCAATGATGTGCATGCAGTTCAAGCTTGGTCCCGATATGGCGATGTGTCTTATTAAAGCAGTGCTGTTAGCTATGCTGTCGGTATTTATCGTTATGCCCGGTTTGCTTATGATATTCGGTAAGGCACTGAAAAAGACCGAGCATAAGAGTCTTATTCCCGACGTTTCCTTCATCGGTAAGTTTGCGTATAAGACGAGAAAGGTTGTTGTTCCTCTGTTCGTTGTTGTTATCATTGCAGCTATGCTTGTTTCGGGTGCATGCCCCTTCTCCTACGGTTACACCGATCAGGAGGCAGCAAAGATGAACGAGCAGACGCTTGCAAAAAAGATGATCACCGATAATTTCGGATCAACAAACATGGTTGCTCTTATCGTTCCTGCAGGTGATTATGAAAAGGAAGCAGAATTACTCAAGGCTCTTGAAGCAAGAGAAGAGGTTTCAAGCACTATGGGACTTGCCAATACCGTCGCTATGGACGGCTATACACTGGCATCAGGACTTAATCCAAGGCAATTTTCCGAGCTTGCAGGACTTGACTACGAGATAGCAAGCGTTGTTTATGCTGCATACGCTGCAACGCAAGAGGATTACGGCGCAATAATCAATAATCTGTCTGCGTACGAAGTACCTCTTATAGATATCTTCCTGTTCGTAAGCGAGCAGATTGACTCGGGACTGGTTAGCATTGAGGGAGAGCAGGCAGAAATGCTCGCTTCGGCAAAGGAGCTTATGGGAACGGCTAAGGATATGCTTGTAGGCGAAAACTTTGACAGAATGGTTGTTTACCTCAATCTTCCTTCAGACGGAGAAGAGGTGTTCAGCTTCCTTGATGAAATGAAGTCTATAGCTAAAAGCTACTATGAGGACGGCGAGGTTTATATTGTAGGTAACGCCACCACTGCCAAGGATTTCAAGGAATCATTCGTTGTTGACAACATAGTTGTTGCAGCAGTTTCTATCATAACGGTGCTTTTCGTATTACTGCTCTCCTTCAAATCCATAGTGATGCCCGTTATTCTGATCCTTATAATTCAGGGCGCAATATGGATCAATTTCTCTATTCCCACGCTTCTTGACACTCCCCTGTTCTTCCTTGGATATATAATTATCTCGGCAATACAGATGGGCGCAAATATAGACTACGCAATCGTTATTGCAACAAGATATAACGAAGTAAAGGGAGAAATGTCTCCTCGTGATGCAATTATCGAAACTATGAGCTTCGCATTCCCCACCGTAATTACGTCGGGTACTATAATGTCTGTGGCAGGTCTGCTTATAGGATATATGTCCTCAGAGGCTACTATATCCAGCCTTGGCTTGAACCTGGGACGTGGAACGATAATTTCAATTATCCTCGTTCTGTTCGTGCTTCCCCAGTTCCTGCTTGTAAGCGACAAGCTTGTGGATAAAACCAGCTTCAATATTTTCAAGAAGAAGGAAGCTACGGATGCAAGGCTTGACGGAAGAGTGCGCCTTTGCGGTCAGGTTAGTGGTGAGATAAACGGAAGGATTGAAGGAGTTGTAGACGGAATAATTGACGGAAATGTAAATCTAACCTTACATTCAGGTAAAATAGTTGAGAAAAAGGAGGAAAACAATGATGATGAATAAAAAGAAATATGTTGCATTAAATTTATCCATTTGTATTATTTTCAGCCTTTTAATACAGTTAATATTACCTACCGTAGCGTTTGCAGGTGAAGAAACGATATATATCGGAAGCGCAGAAGAACTTATCAGCTTTGCAAAAAAATGCTCCTATGATGCCTTCTCGATTGGAAAAAACGTTCTGCTCACAAATGATATTTCACTAAAGGATACAGGCTTTGAACCTATAGCAACATTTGGTGGCACCTTTGACGGTCAGGGTCATACGATAAGTGGACTTGAGCTTTCAGGTGCATACTCCCCTGTCGGTCTGTTCTCCACGATTGGAAAGGAGGCAACCGTTAAGAACCTTAAGGTCAACGGTGTGATTTCACCCAGTGGTGACAAGGGCTACGTCGGTGGTATTGCAGGTGACAACAGTGGTCGGATTGAAAACTGCGAATTCGCAGGTACTGTAATCGGGTCTGATGACGTTGGAGGTATTACGGGTATAAACAGAGTCAGTGGAAGCATTTCGGGCTGCAGTGTCAGTGGCGAGATAATCGGTGAAAACCGTACCGGTGGTATTGCGGGAAGTAACGAAGGTCTTATTTCCGACTGTCAGAACTATGCAAAGATAAATACCATAAGTGTTACTCCTACCCTATCGCTTGATGAAATCAATCTGTCGCTTACGCTTGATATATCCAAGCTTCCCTCCCTCAACAATATGACGATGAGCGATACAGGCGGTATATCGGGTTACTCTGTCGGAATAATTATCGGATGCGAAAACCTGGGTGACGTTGGTTATCCACATATCGGCTATAACGTAGGTGGAATTGTCGGAAGAAGCACAGGTCACCTCGCCGGTAACAAAAACAGTGCTACAGTTAACGGTCGAAAGGACGTTGGGGGCATTGCAGGACAGATAGAGCCATACGTAAGATATGAATTGTCCGAGGATCTTCTTGCTTCGCTGAAAGCCGAGCTTGACAAGCTTGGATCTACGGTAAACGGTGTTGTAGGATCTGCAGGTGAAGGTATTCCCGGTATCTCATCAAGGCTCAATACAATTCTCACCAATATCGACGGTGCAACCGATGCAATTGACAAGATAATCAAGGACGGCAGTGATTACGGCGAGGATTTTCTCGGTGAGATAAACAGAGTCAGCGAGATCGTAAGCGAGGTAATCTCACAGCTGTCCGGAATTACAGACGAGCTTCCTACGCTTGCAGAAATTCTCGGCGGCAGTCTTACAGATCTGGAGGAGTCTCTTACAAACCTTCAGGAATTTTCCCAAATCAGCGAAGGAATGCTTACAAGCATAATCGGTGCAAGCGAGGATGTGTCAAAGGCATTCAATCTTATCGGTTCCAGCATTGATAACATTAATATCGGTCTCGGAGAGCTTGAAAAATCAATTACGGTTAAGGACAGTGCTGCTGCAAAGAATGCTGTACGTAAGATTTCAGACAATCTAAGTGGATTTATTTCTGCTACAGACAGCTTTACCACAGCCCTTAACGGAATGTCAAAAATCCTTGACGATGCTCCCTGGATGGATGAGGTGGTTTCGGAAATCTCAGGCTTTGTTACCGTGCTTGGCGAGATATCTGACGCCGTTTCGGTTATTTATGAAGCCACGCTTGAAATAGATGAAAACATCGACGTTTACTGGAGGAAAATAGAAGAGGCAGGTGACGGTGCCGTTACTGCCGTAGGTCATTTCGCAGATATGGCAAAAAGCCTTGCTGAAGCTATTGAACTTATGGACAGTGGCATAGATAAAATTGAGTCGGGTCTTGAGAAGCTTTATGACTCTGTAATAATCAATAATCCCGATGAGATTAAGACTGCGACAAAGGATATCGGTGACGGTATCAATCTTGTAATTGATGCATCGGGCAAGGCAGGTCTTGCTCTTTCCGAGATTTCAGAGACGGTAAAGGGACTTAACGAAGAGTCCGAGTTGTCCGAAGTATTTTCGGTTTTGTCCGACGCATTCGGTAATCTTGCCGAGTCGGGTAGCGAGATGAGCGATGCAGTATCTAAGCTGGGCAGTGGAATTTCCACTGTATTGAATAATGTTTCTGTAAACTTTGACGGACTCGAAGAGGGTGGCTCTCTTGTAATAGGTGGTGCAGGCGATATAGCAGATTCCATGGAAAAAATAAAGCTTGCAGCCAAATCCATGAGCGACGGAATGATATCACTTAAAAATGCTGTAACTGCTTTAAACGAAGCAGTTGAGGTTAAGGACGAGGAAAAGCTTTCTGAGGCCTTTGAAACAGCGCACAAAGCCCTCGGTGATATTGTAGAAGGAGCTAAGGAGCTTACCTCAATTCTGAAGGATATGTCAAAAACCCTGGCTGAAGCAAAGGTATGGGGTGACAGCCTTATTGACGGTATCGGAGAAGCTACCGAGGCACTTACCGAAATGTCGGGTGCGCTTGTACTTGTGCAGGAGGGGATAGACTCGCTTCGCAACAATGTTTCATTTGAATTATCAAATGCGAAGGAAGGGCTCAGCTACATCCGAAGAGGACTTTCTGCTATGTCTCTGGCAGCCTTCAGCCTGAAGGATAGCTTCTCGCATATTTCCGAGGCTCTCACACGGCTTGACAGTGGGTCGGAATACCTGAACGGTGCGATCTCCGATATTAAGGATTGCATCGGTGGCATAGGAGATGCAATGGACAGTATTGCTCTTATTTCTGAAAAGCTCAAAGATATGGTAAGCTATCTTAAGGGCGTTGATACAATTCAGCTGCCTACTCCTCCCGAAAGCATTACTGCTACGGCAAACCAACTGTTTATCTATATCTCTGCTATTGAAAACGAGCTGAAATATCTTAACACAGATCTTACCGGTCTCAGTAGCGATATTATTGCTCAGATTGGTAAAATAAACGAGATTTTCGGGGATATTTCGGATAATATTGTTAGCATCATTTACAGCCTTAACGACGGAAGCTTTATTGACAGCAACGTCAGCGAGGAGGAAATCGACTCGATAACACAAGGCAAGCTGTTTAACTGCATTAATACAGGTGATGTTCACGGAGACAAAAATGTTGGTGGTATCGGTGGAACTATGGGGCTTGAATATACACTTGATCCCGAGGACGATCTGTCAGGCGAGCTTTCGGTAACCCAGAAAAAGCAATACAAGCTTAAGGCTATCATTCACATGTGTCACAACGAAGGTGACGTTACCTCAAAATACGATTGCGTCGGTGGAATTGTCGGAAAGATGGATCTCGGCCTTATCTATGGCTGCGAAGCATACTGCACCGTTGAGAATCAATCGGGCAGTTACGTAGGTGGTATTGCAGGTATAACCTCAGGTCTTATTTCTCAATGCTTTGCAAAGAGCTCGCTCTACGGTTCCAAGTACGTAGGTGGCATTGTTGGCTCGGGTGTAAGCGAAAGCTATTCGGGTGACTCCAGCATGGTGAGAAACTGCTACTCCATGGTATACATCATGAGATATACTCAGTATGCAGGTGCAATATCCGGATATAATTCGGGCGAGTTCAGCGAAAATCTGTTTGTATCCGATACTCTGGCAGGAATCGACCGTGTCAGCTATCTCGGAAAGGCTGAGCCTATTTCCTACGAGGATCTTATCAAGAGAAGAAGCATTCCCGATGAATTTCATCGCTTTACACTGGAATTTGTAGCCGACGGCGAAGTAATCAAATCCTTCAAATTTGAATACGGAAGCTCATTTGACAGCTCGGTATTCCCCGAGATTCCCGAGAAAAAAGGCTACTACGGTTATTGGGATGTGACAAATCTTCAGCATCTTGTATTTGATACTACGGTAAGCGTCATCTATAAACCGTATATAACTGCTATCGGAAGTGGCGAAAGCCGTGATGACGGACGCGAGATATTCTTTGTTCAGGGTGAATTTGTCGAGGGCGATGCTGTTTCGGCAGAAAAGGGCTGTGACACGTCCGGGCTTTCCCTGACCGAGAAGTTCTTTACAAAAGACCTGCTGATAGAAAGCTGGGTGCTGAATATTCCGAAGGATAATCCAGACGTAAACAATATTCATTTTCTCCCGGAAAATGATCATGCAAGAATCTTTATCAAGCTGAACGGTGCATGGCAGCAGATTGACACCACCGAGTTCGGAAGCTATCTGACCTTTGACGTAAGTGGCGAAAAAATCGAGATTGCAGTCGTGGAGCATTCGGTAAAGCTTGTGCCTATCTTGCTTATCGGTGCAGGCGTACTTGCAGTGTTGGCAGTGGTAATCGTTATTTGCACTATCGCACGCAGAAAAAAGAAAAAGAATATATCGATTAAAGAAAAATAAAAAGGAATCGCCGTGGTTTATGCCACGGCGATTTTATGATACAAATAAATATTCTATAGCTGCTTATTAAAGAATGAAAGCATGTAGACTTCATTCTGCTTAACCGACAGGGCGAGACGGCCGGATGAGATGTCAACATCCTTTGAACGATAGACCGAGCCCTTTCCACGCGTGCCACCCGGAACCGTTTTGGAAACCGTACAGGTATTGAAGGGCGAGTCGATAAGAATAAGCTCTACCTTACCCTCGAAGCCTCTCGTAACCATCATCATAGCACCGTCGGTACCGTCTGTGGCTGCAAGAGAATACAGTTCCTTACGGTAATCGTCTCCCGTGTCAATTGCAGTACCGAGCTTATTCAGCTTGGCAAAATAACACATTACACCGTAAGAGGCGTAATGATGAGGAGTGATGTGATCATCCATTGAAAACAGTGCATTTTCTCTCGAATAAACGTCGGAGGATGAATACATCATCATATCGGCAGGCGATTTCTGCGCCATAATAAGTGCTGCGCCAAGCTCAGACGGAATGCCCTCCTTCAAGGCAGGTGGAGTTCCACCGCGATCAACCGTGTTATACTCGCAAATTATGCTTCGCGTTTTCCTGAGTCCTGCAGTATCAAGATAGGTTCTGGCATACTTGGCATGCATAGCCAGCTCCTCGGGACTGGTGGTATAGCAGGCCCAAGTGAAGAAATCAAGTGGTGCATAGGTATTTGGCGAGGTTATGTAGGAGAAGAACTGCTGCATAAAGGGAACGTAGCTCTTCATTTCCTCAGTGGCGTTAAGACGGTTCAGGGAATAGAAGCCACGGGCACCGTATGCGCCGATCTTAATCTTTGGGAAGCATTGGTGAAGATGATTTGCAGTGATACGATAAAGCTCAAAATATTCCTGTCTCGTGCCTGCAAAGCATTCGTAGGAGTCGGGAGCAGACCATATTTCCCAATATTTTATACCAAGCTTAAAGCCGTTTGCCCAGCCCTCGTTATAGTGAAGAACAATATGCTCGCAAATCCTCGCCCATTTTTCAGCATCACGGGGAGGCCTTGCATAAAGCTTTTTCGAATACGGTTCCCTGCCCTCTCCAAGTCTGAAGAATATACCTGCACCGGTGTTACGGATGGATGCAAGGTAAAGATCGGTTGGCAGAAAGTTATAGGATTCCTCAAGTTCTTCGTCTGCATCAAAGTCGGGGAAAATACAGTGAATATTAATGTACTGATTAAGTCCGTACTCTCCTGCAGAGCCTACGGTTCTTACAAGGGGAACACCCATCTCGCTGAACTCGTCACTGAAATCAAATGGCAGATCATAACCACCCGAGCGAGGGCCACCGTTTATACAGTTAAGCGGCTTTATCCTGCCACTTTTTTTATTAAAGTCTATTCTTATATCCTTTTTAGACATATCACAGCCGCCTTTCTTTTTTCTAATAATATTTTAACAAAAATACCTGTTGATTGTCAAGTGCTTTCGGCTGTCTATATTTCTCTTTTTTTCTTATTTTTTGTCAAAAGAGAAATATGCTTATTGCAAAAAGTGAAAGCGTCTGCTATAATAGTATTAAGAAATATCGGGAGGCTAAAAATGATAAAAAGCTTTAATATTAAATTCACTGCTCTGCTGCTGTCGATAGTTATACTTCTGTCGATACTCTGTGGCTGCAGACCTGTTATAAGCCTTGAGGAGATACCCGACTATACACGGTATGCCTACGTTGAGATAAACGGTGGCAATCCATTCTTCGAGGAAAATGAAATAACCGACGACTCATTCGAAAAATATTCGCCACTTGATGCACTCGGACGGTGTGGAGTTGCCTTTGCCTGTCTCGGCATTGATCTTATGCCTACAGAGGAAAGAGGCGAGATCGCCTCGGTAACCCCTACGGGATGGGAGTACGGTGGAATATCCAATAACAATCAGTATGATTTTGTTGAAAACGAATACGTTTATAACCGTTGCCATCTTATAGGCTTCCAGCTTGCAGGCGAAAATGATAACGAAAGAAATCTGATAACCGGCACAAGATATATGAACATAGAGGGTATGCTCCCCTTCGAAAATCTGGTTGCAGAATATATTGAAGATACCGAAAATCACGTAATGTACAGAGTCACACCAATATTCAACGGTCTTGACTACGTTGCACGTGGCGTTCTGATGGAGGGATATTCGGTCGAGGATAACGGACGTGGCATTTGCTTCTGCATTTATGCATATAACGTTCAACCGGGTGTTTACATAGATTACTTCACCGGTGTTAACGTATTGAGTGGTGATCCACTGCCCGAGATTGATACTGAAAACGATGACAGAAACCAGGTTGCAGGAGGTGATCAGGAAACAGAAAAGCCTGATGACAACACCTCTGACGATACAGGCAACGAAAAAGAGGATCCCGGAAACTCCGATGCAGAGCACTGCGACTACGTAATCAACAAGAAAAGTGGTAAATTTCATATTCCCGGAAAAAGCTGTGCCGAGAGTATAAAGGAAGAAAACAGAGAATATTTCTCGGGAACACGGGAGGAGCTGATTGAGATGAATTACAGCCCCTGTGGAACCTGCAGACCATAAGCTGCTTAGATTAAAGGGGCTGCTTTATTTAGGCATAACCGAACAAAAAAGGTAGAGGTACTCTTAAATGTGCCTCTACCATAAATATTTATCTAACCGAGAAAATCTAAGGTTGAAAACCTATGGTTTTCTCCTTTTTATTTGAGTTTTTGTTCTATCTCCGCTTACTCGCTCGACGTATGCCAATACGCCTCACGCTCGCAAACGAAGATTTCTGCTCTAAA
>JAFTON010000002.1 GCA_017463765.1 Clostridia bacterium
AATACGCCTCACGCTCGCAAACGAAGATTTCTGCTCTAAATCAAGCAAGCCCCGAAAGGTGCTTCGCACTAAGAATTCAGCAGTTGATGTCTTTACTATCCACAAAGCCTTGATATTGCTGAATTCTTAATGACTCAGCCTCTTTTTTTACACATTGTTCACAGAAAACTTTGATAAAAACTTGACATTTTGTGCAATATGTGATATAATCTTTTAGCAAATTGAGATTTTTGGTATATGATTGCGATATGGGCAAACGTTTCTACAAACCGCCGAGAATGGTTGACTACCGAATATTGATCGGAGTTGACATTTATTTTTCGGAGGTTTTTTATTTTTATGAATCCAAAAATCGCACTTGAAGTATTCGGCTATTTCGGCACGGCTCTTGTGCTGCTTTCCTTTGTGATGAAGGATATAAAGTGGCTTAGAGCTATCAATATGGCAGGTGGGTTTATCAGTCTTATTTACGCTATATGTGTAAACACCATGCCTGTGGTTGTGCTTAACGCATCGCTTATCACTATTAACGGCATACAGCTTATAAGAATTCTCAGAGAAGAAAGAAAAAAATGCGCTGTTGTCAATAAAAACGAAGATATCGCATACGATAAAGAAGATATCGCATACGATAAAGAAAAAAGCAAGAAAGAGGAAAATATATGAAGCTTATTATAGATGGCACAGAGGTCACCGTTCGTGCCGACCAATCGCTGCTCGATATAATCAAAGAGATGGGGCTTGTTACCGGCAAGCTGTCTACAGATCCCATTGCCGCGAAAATCGGTGGTGATATATTCACACTTAACTATATTCCCCTTCGCGAGAAGGACGTTCGCCCCGACTCCGAGCGAGTCAGAGAGGCTGTTGCAGCATCGAATGGCGTGGTACGCCTTGTCAGATATACCGATCCTGCAGGCGCAGAGGTCTATACCAGAACTGCTCAGTTCGTTATCTTCCTTGCCATAGAGCAGCTCTGGCCAAAATGCGATGCCACAATGAGCTTTACCGTTGGCAGTGGTCTTTACGTTAAGGTAAGTGGTGCCGAGAACTTCTCTGCCGAGCTGCTGCGTGAGCGTGTAGACAAGATAGTTGATGAGGATATTCCCCTGCTCCGTCACAGGATCAGCACCACAGAGGCTATCGACTATTATAAAAATAACGGTCAGGAGGATAAGGCAAGGCTGCTTTCCTACCGTCCCCTTTCCACCTTTGACGTTTACACTCACGGGGATTACTCCGACTACTTCTACGGTGAGGTTGCCCCCTCCACCGGATACCTTCGCTCATATGATATACTGGAGGCAGACGAAGGCTTTATTTTCGTATTCCCACAGAAGAAATGCCCCGACCGTGTTTCGCAGTATAAGGAGCTGCCAAACCTCTTTGCCGTCTGCAACGAGGGTAAGGAATGGGGCGAGCTTATGGAATGCGAGACGGTTGCCGACCTTAACGAGCTTGTTGAGAACGGTGGCATAAGAGAGCTTATCCGTATAAACGAGGCTCTTCACGAGAAGAGATTTTCTGCAATCTCCGATGAAATATGCTCAAGAGGCGCGAAGGCAGTTATGCTGGCAGGCCCCAGCTCATCGGGTAAGACCACATCGGCAAACCGACTGTCCACCCAGCTTCGCGTTCACGGCAAGAAGCCTATACTTATGAGCCTTGACGACTACTACGTAGACCGTGACAAGATTACACCCGGTCCCGACGGAAAGGTTGACCTTGAACATATCAACACCATAGATACCGAGCTTTTCGGTCAGCATCTCGAGGCACTGCTCCGAGGTGACGAGGTTGAGCTCCCCTCCTTCAATTTCAAGAAGGGACGCCGTGAGTGGCTGGGTCACAAGCTCCGTCTTAACGAGAAATCGGTTATTATCGTGGAGGGTCTGCACGCTATGAACCCTGTCCTTCTGCCCGAGGGGCTTGATGCGAAGCTTGTATTCCGTCTGTTCGTAACCCCCCTCCTGCCCCTTAACCTTGACAACCACAACCGTATCCCCTCAAGCTATCTGCGTCTGCTTCGCAGAATTGTGCGTGACTACGAAACCCGTGGCTCGTCGGTTGCTCACACCCTCGATATGTGGCAGTCGGTAAGAGCAGGCGAGGAAAAATGGATTTATCCCTTCCAGGAGAATGCCGACGTTATGTTCAACAGCTCCACCCTCTATGAGCTTGCAGTGCTGAAAAAGCACATCTTCCCACTGCTCACCGAGATTGAGCCACATGACGAATGCTATGACCAGGTTCGCTCCATCGTAAAGGTATTAAACTTCGTCCATGAGGCAG
The DNA here is from genome assembly GCA_017463765.1 of Clostridia bacterium. GTDB lineage: Bacteria > Bacillota > Clostridia > Oscillospirales > CAG-272 > UBA1740. The sequence continues at coordinate 2,293 of JAFTON010000002.1, forward strand.
ACGTTGACTTCGAAATCCCCCCCACCTCCCTCGTCCGCGAGTTCATCGGTGGAAATACCTTCTACAAAAAGTAAGTCATCTCAGGCTCGCATAGCGATGCCTAAAACGCAGAAAGCAACAAAAAATGCAAACTAAACATAACAAAAACCACCCGTTCAGCTTATGCTTCGGGTGGCTTTAATTTTTTATAGTTCTTAATTTTCTTTCGAATATGACCAGACTACAGGTAGAAATACAGTTCCGTTTTCATCTATTCCACTGGCGTTCCATGTTTTGATCCAGCCCTCCGGCTTGGTATCGGTTTCACAGTAAAGGGTCAGTCTGTTGCATTCCATAAACACCGATTTTCCGATAACCGAAACACTTTCGGGGATAACAAGCCTCGAAAGCTTCGAACAGTATGCAAAGGCAAAAGCACCGAATTCGGTTACAGAGTCTCCGAAATTCACCTCGTTAAGATTTTTACAATGCATAAACGTGCCCTCGCTGATTTTCGTTACTCCATCGGGCAAGGTAATACTTTCAAGAGAAATACAATTCTCGAACGCACGGTTACCGATTTCGGTCACGCCCTCGGGAATAGTAATGCTTTTAAGCCCCTCACAACGCTCAAACGCGCCGTCACCGATCCTTACGATCCCATCGGGAAGAGTAATGCTATCAAGAGAGGTACACAGATAAAAGGTCTCTCCACCAATCTGGGTAATTCCATCGGGAAGCACTACCTCCTTAAGATCACTCCGTCGACGGAATGCACCACTGGAGATCACCCCTGTATCCTCATGAACGGTTATAGACTCAATATAATCAGGTATAGGTTTACAAAACAGATGATAAGGATTTTCCTCATTTCCAAGATAAAGACCACCGTTCCATTCGGTAAAAGCCTCTCTTGGCAGATCACCGAACACCGAGTGTGAGATTGAAGAAAGAGAGCTCGGAACCGTAACCTTCTTAAGCGCATTACATGCATAGAATGCCGAGCCACTTATACTCTCCACGTTCTCAGGAATATGGATATAGGCAAGCCGATGACAGTTATCAAACGCCATTATTCCTATAGATTTAACCCCCGAGCCTATATGCACGGTAATAAGATTCCTACAACCTCTAAACATTTCATCTGATATTGCCGTAAGACTGTAGGGCAGAGTCAATTCGATCAGGTTGTCACAGCTTGAAAAGCACATATATCCCACCGACGTAATACCCTCGGGCAGTGTGATACCGGTAAGACTGTCGCATCCGTAAAACGCCTGATCACCGAGCCGTGTGACGCTTTTTGGAATATTTACCGATTTAAGAGCGCCACAGGAACGGAAGAGCATATTGCTTATTTCAGTAATGCCGTCGGGAAGTCTTACCTCGGTAAGATTATCGCATTCACAGAATGCCCACTCACCAATGCTCTCTACCCCGTCGGGAATATATATGGTTTCAAGCGATTCACATCCCTGAAAGGCGTTGTAGCCTATTTTCTTAAGCCCCTTCGGCAGATCAATTTCAGCAAGTCTTACGCATTCCCGAAAGGCGTAAATGCCGATTTCACTGACGGAATCCGGAATATCAACGGTGGTCAGCATTTTGCAACCGGCAACCATAGACTCGGGAATAAGGGTAAGATTCGACCTGATAATTAATCTCTGAAGCGCGTATGCATTCACGACAGCCGCCACTTCAATCTCGGTAACACTCTCGGGAATAAGCAGACTTCGTATCTGTACGCCTTCAAATGCGCCATTGCATATTTTCCTTACCGGGAGTCCATCGAACTCCGATGCAATAACTACGTGAAGTTCATCACCATTGTATCTCGTCACCTCGGCATATTGCCCATCCTTTGCCTTACGGTAAACAACCCCCTCGGTAGAAGGAACGGAATCACATTTCTCGCATGCACCGGAATTCACATGAAACACGCTCGGTATATTTTCGCGCTCAACCTTGCCACAGTTACACTTTCTTTCGTTTATTCCATCTCTGTCACAGGTCGGCTCGCGCTTAGTATACCAATCTCCAAATATATGGTCGTGCTCAGTACATGAAGAAAGAAGAAGGGTAACGATAAACACTACGAAACACAAAACAAAACTTAAAGCTCTTTTCATTCTCATATACATTCCTTTCGATTTTCAAATTGTTTAACCTCGGCTGATCTTTGTGTACTCGCGTTGCATATATAACAAAACCTCAAAAGACGGTTTTAAAACAGAAATCACGAGCTTTTCTTTATTTAAAACAAATTATATCACATAAAAACTTTCGTGTCAATAATTTAAAAACTTAATTAAAAAAGAGAAAACCGAAGGCTTTGACCTTAATTTTCTCTTGAGTATTAAATTGTTTAATGAAGCAGTCACTTAAGATAATTATATCATAGTCGGTTGTCTGCATCAAAGTACTAAATTGGCAGGTCAAGCCTGCTCAGTCTGTCGAGCAGCTCATCATCCTCGGTGGGAATATCCTCGGCAGCCTCTATACGACGGCGAAGCGAAAGCATACGGCTGTCTGTTTCGGCAATCCTCTCGGCGCATTCCTTAAGCTCGGAGGAAACAAGCTCGGCATCCGGAATCTCCTTTTTATACTTCATCTGATGCTCAAGACTTGCCCAATAATCCATGGCAATCGTGCGTATCTGTACCTCAACCTTAACGTTTTTCTTGGTTTCGGAAAGAAACACCGGGATCGATACGATAAGATGCAGGCTGCGATAGCCGTTCGGCTTCGGATTTTCAATATAATCCTTACGCGCCACAAGCGTTACGTCATCCTGGCTGAGAAGCGAATCGGCGATAAGATAAATGTCGTCAACGTAGGGGCATATTACACGCACACCTGCGATATCGTTTATATTCTCCTCAATGCTCTCCATACTGAAGGGATATCCACGGCGCAAAAGCTTTTCAATCACGCTCTCGGTCCTTTTCAGACGGGAAGCGATCGAGCTGATGGGATTACGCTTATATTTCAGCTTGAACTCGCAGTCAAGCACCTCGAGCTTCGTCTTTATTTCCTTCATGGCGCAGGTGTAGATCATCTGCATTTCCTTGTATTCAACCACCGACCACATCATGCGCTTGGTCTGGTCTATAAGCATATCCATAGCACCACTGTCGGAAAGCATTTTCATCATACCCATGGCAGTTTTATCCATTAAGGAACGGTCGTCATTCATAGTCATTTCTCCTTTAGTTGATTTATCTGACATTTTAATTATATCAAAAACTGATTTCCATTTCTTGCTTTTTTTATGAACGAATATTAACACCTTGTAAAGAAAAATGCCACGCTTAGTGGCATTTTCATATTATTCGGCTGCGCTGTCATCATTGGAAACGGCAGGCTCTTTCGATTTTTCGGCTGTGTCGCAGGAATCCCTGTAGATAACGAAACGGCAGAAGAGAAATTCCAGGACAAAGTTAAGTATCATCGTCACTGCCTCCACGATTACACCGTTTACACCGAGTCCCTCGATCCACTGCCCACCGACCATGGTGACCGGCGTGAATACTGCATAGAAGCCGAGGAGCTGTGCCATCGCTTTTGGCACGTTGTTTGCCGACTTGAAGGTAACCTTACGGTTAACGGTAAAGTTCCAGATGATTGAGAGAAGCAGGCTGACAAGATAAGCAAGCCAATACTTCCAGCTGAATACCTCATAAAACAGAGTAAAGGAGCCGATCTGAATTATTCCTGCGCTGATTGAGATAATAGTAAATTTCGCAGCACGGATTAGCTCCTTGATTTTTTCTGATTTCTGCATAAAAGTCTTTCTCCTTTCGGAAGTTGCAAGACAATTATAACATATTTGTCAACAAAAGGCAATACAAATAGCCGATGTTGAGCTTTTGTGAATTATCCAAGCAGGAAGTCCATACACAGCATCAGCGCAAATCCACCGAGAAGCGCATAGGTTGCGCCACGTTGTGCGCCGTGAGCGTGGGTCTCGGGTATCATCTCATCGGAGATAACGTAAAGCATCGTTCCACCTGCGAAGGCAAGAGCGAATGGCAATATTGCCTCCGAAACACTTACGGCAAGATAACCGATAAAAGTACCCACAACCTCTACAAGTCCGGTAAGCGATGCAATAAGCAGCGTACGCTTCTTGCTCACGCCTGCAGCCAGCATCGGCGCAATAATTACCATACCCTCGGGGATATTCTGAAGCGCAATACCGAAAGCAATAACGAGCGCCCTCGATACGTCGGCAGGATTACCCGAACCAAAGCCAACACCTGCTGCAATTCCCTCCGGCAGATTATGTATGGCGATAGCCATAACAAAAAGAAGCACCTTTGAAAGACCTGCGTTTTTGTGTTCCTCGCTATCCACACCTGCAAGAGCATGAAGGTGTGGCACAAGCTTGTCTATAAGGTTAAGGCAGAGTGCGCCAACAAACATTCCCACCACGGTCATCAGCAATGCAACGCCAACTCCGTAATCCTCCATACCGTACTCAACAGACGGAATAATAAGTCCGATCACTGCTGCCGCAAGCATTACTCCCGCAGCAAAGGAAAGTATAATATCCGAAAACTTATGGGATATGTTTTTAAATGCGAAGCCGATAAGCGCACCGATAACGGTTGCGCCACCGACACCTAAGGCTGTAAGCAATACTAAATCCATTATTAATATCCTTTCGCTGCCTCCACCGAACTAAAGGCAGAAGGGCGAGTTTCCTCGCCCTGTTTTTTTATAAAACCAGACTGGGTGCGCTGTAAACTCTCGCTGCAAGCTCCTGGTTAAGCATATAGAGACTCTTAGGATCAGAGCCGAAAAGCTCCATCTTGGTAATCATATCGTTAGCGTTGGTCTCCTCCTCGCCCTGCTCCTTAACAAACCAATCAAGGAACTGCATGGTACGGAAGTCATGGATCTTATAAGCCTCGGCATAGATATCGTGAATAAGGCTGGTAACGTACTTCTCATGCTCAAGGCCTGCCTCAAGAACTGCCATATGGCTGTTAAGCTCCTTATCGGGCTTATCAATCGCCTTAAGGGTTACGACCTGATTCTCGTTCTGAAGATACTGATAGAAGAGCATTGCGTGATCGCGCTCCTCCTGTGCCTGAATCATATACCAATTTGCAAAGCCGTCAAGTCCAACGCGCTTGAAATAGTTAGAAAAATCAAGATAAAGGTATGCGCTGTAAAGCTCTTTGTTAATCTGATCGTTTAAAAGCTCATGTACTCTTTCGTTCATTTTTATACTCCTTTTGTAAACTTAAGTTCACTTTTTATCAAATATCCACTTTCCAGAGGCCGTGGAGATTACAGTAAGCGTAAACCTCAAGAGGCTTCTCATCGGCGAGTGCAAAAACAACCTTTGGTTCTTCGCCTGGGTTAAGGTGCTTTCTCTGAACGCCACGATCGGTCTTAAGCTCGATCCAGAGGATAGAGTGCTCCTCTACCATAGGATGCTCTACCGATCCCACAACAACCTTCACGGTATTTCCCTCTACGGTTGCAACGGGAATGTGCTTCTCACGGCTTGCCTCAACGGTGCCTGCCTCAATGGGAGTCATCTTCTGACCGCAGCATACTACGGGAACTCCGGAATCATCGATCTTCTCAATTACGTTGCCACACTTTTCACAGATATAAAATTTGGTTTTAGACATTATTTTATTCCTCCATAGGTTTGTATTTTTGTTTTGTGATTATATTATAGCATATTTTTTCGCATTTGTGTGTGACTTTGTCACATTTTTTTATTTTTTTTATTATTTTTATTTTATTGACATAAATGGAAAATAGTGCTATAATTTTTATATTAATATATGGAGTGAAAAAATGAGAATAATCTCACTTGCAGAAAACACCTCGCGAAGAGATGACATCAGGTCCGAACACGGTCTGTCGCTGTATATTGAGGCGTGTGGAAAGAAAATCCTTTTCGACATGGGACAGAGTGATATTTTCTATGATAACGCCCTTGCTCTTGGCGTTGATATTTCCTCGGTAGACATTGCCATAATTTCCCACGGTCACTACGACCACGGTGGTGGACTTAAAAGGTTTCTTGAGATAAACGGGAGTGCACCGATATATATAAGAAGGACTGCCACCCTTCCCTACTACAACGGTGAAAGATACATCGGACTTGATCCAACCCTTACCGATTGTGACAGGCTGATCTTTACCGATGGCGAGCTTTCTGTATGCGAGGGAATACGTCTTGTCTCCATAGACAGTGCGCCGGATGACGTTGGCGAAATGAAATTGCGTGTTGGTGACAGATTCATTCCCGACAGCTTTAACCACGAGCAGTATCTGCTTATAGAAGAGGGTGAAAGGCGCACGCTTATCAGTGGCTGCTCCCACAAGGGAATTATTGCCATTGCAGAGCATTTTAAACCGAATGTGCTTATCGGTGGATTTCACTTTATGAATATGGAGACGGGAGATGAGCTTAAAGAACGCGCCGAAAGACTTGACGCCATAGATTGCGACTACTACACCTGTCACTGCACAGGAGTATTACAGTATGAGTATCTTACCAAATATATAAAAAGGATAAAATACCTGTCGGCAGGCGACAGTATAGAGATTTAGGAATCGAAAAAAATGAACGAAACAGAGCTTACTGAATTATTCGAAAAAGCATTTCCCTTCTGGGAAGGACTCACCGATTGGGACAGGAACACCTTTATTCACTCATCCCAAAAGGTAAAATTTTCAAAGGGCGCAAACGTACACGACGGTGGCGAGTGCACCGGTGTTATTCTTATTAAATCGGGCGTGCTGCGCCTTTACCTTTTATCCGACGAAGGCAAGGAGGTCACACTCTACAGGCTTTTCCCCGGAGAGATGTGCATTTTCTCAGCGTCCTGCGTTCTTGACAGCATAACCTTCGACGTTTTTATTGACGCCGAGGAGGACAGCCAATGCGTCGTTGTGGGTGGCTGCGCTTATGAGGGTGTGTGGCAGAAATCCGATGCAGTTAAGATTTTCACCTATGAAACTGCGCTCAGCCGTTTTTCCGACGTAATGTGGGTAATGCAGCAGATACTCTTTATGAGCATGGACAAGCGTCTTGCCATCTTCTTGCTTGACGAAACCTCAAAAAACGGCAGCGATACAGTAAAGCTCACCCATGAGCAGATAGCAAAATATATGGGCTCTGCCCGTGAGGTCGTAACCCGAATGCTGAAATACTTTGTCTCCGAGGGTCTTATCTCGGCTTCAAGGAGCGAGGGAATAAAGATAATTGACAAGAAAAGATTAAGAAGCCTGGCAATCTAATAAACACGTAATTCAAAAAACCTCCCGAACGGGAGGTTTTTTTGCGAGAAAACAAACTCGAAAATCTGCTCTTTCATACGTCGAGTGGGAGAAAGCGAGGTTTTTAACCAAAAATAGCAAGTTTCAGTGCGAAGATAGTTTTGAGGTAAAAAGCTTGATTGCGACCCGAAGGCGTATTCTCATACGTCGAGTGGGAGAAAGCGAGGTTTTTAACCAAAAATATCAAGCACCAACGAGATCGAGGATTTGATCTTTGCTCCTCGCTCCACTTACCTTTTTCAGAATCTTGCCCTCTTTCATAACCACAAGCGTGGGAATGCTGAGGACTCCGAACTCACGGGCAAGGTCCGGGTTATCGTTTACGTTTATCTTTCCAACCAGGAGATCTTCTCTCTCTGCTGCGATCTCATCCACAAGAGGAAGCACCATACGGCACGGACCACACCAATCAGCATAGAAATCGAGAAGCGAAAGTCCCTTGTTGTTTCTTACCTGATTAAAATTTTCGTTATTAAGTCTAATAGCTGACATAAAATATCTCCTTTTCGTTTAAAATTTTGTTTTGTGAGTACATTATACCAACAAATCGGCGATCCGTCTGTGATAAAGTCACAAAGGCGTATGCGAGCTTTATAAAAAGAAAGGGCTATCTCGCGTGAGATAGCTCCTTTTATAACCTTAATTTATTTCGCGTTCAACAGAGATTTCCAGTTCCGCTTCCTCTGCGAGTATCTGCTCATTAGTGCAGATTATTTCTTCTCCGTCCGAGACTACTTAATTACAATTGTCTCGCCGTTTTCCAAGGTAATAATTGCCTTGTCTGTAGTTAAACTTAAATTCTCTAACGCATAGGAAAAGATATCGTATTTTACAATGCGGTTCAATTTTATAGAAAAATGAAGTAATTCACCTTCACATATAATAAAAACAAATTCATTATTGGCAAAAAAATCAACACATGGAGTTATTAAGTCATATTCAAAAACAATTTCGTTTTTAATATAATCAATAATGTAAAGATTAAAAGTTGTAGCAACAAATAACAAATTTAATTTGTTGTATAACATATATGGAATGTTTTCTAATCCAACATCTACTTGATCTATTAGCCACTGTTTCTTCCCGTTAATGTCAATAATGTAATAGGATCTTGGGTTCATATCTCTACTAAATAGAACAGGAATAGAACTTCTTTCTTGCAAAAATTCCTCTTCTGTTATTTTATTAATGTTAATTTCTAACAATTCATTAACCCCACTTTCCATAAATAAAAACAGTTTTTAGAACACCATTTCCCCAATGAGTCACCATGTTTAATATTCCACCTGATAATTGTTCTAAGTAAAAAGTCAAAATATTTATAAAACTAGGTATAAAATGATTCTCTTTATACACCTCTTGGCAATTGAATGGCATTTTATAAAGAATTAATTATGCACAACTAATATATCTCAATTATAATGTCACCAATAAAAAGTTCTTCATTATACATTTCGCTTTAATCAGCTTTAAAATACTCAAATTCATATAACACGCCATTTGATAAATACATATGAAATACTGTTGGAGGAAGATTTTCACATACAACTTGAATCTCAATAATTTTATCGCAAAAATCTTCATAAACTCCGTTATGATAAAACTTCATAATGCAATAATAAGGTGTGCTTTCTATGGCAATAGTTGCACTATTAATTTGTTGTAACAAATCATCGTAATTTACAGGTAATTTCTCTACTATATCACTGATATTTTCTTCCATAGTTTTCAAGAAGAAAATAATCGCATCTTTGTAAATCCCCTCTAAAAATGTGTTGTTTACCATAACAATCCTCTCGTTTTATTTTATCGGACGATAAGTTCCGACACTTATCCAATTTGTGTCCCTTGTAAAATAATTGTAAAAGATATCAACTCCACTTACATTTACATTTATTTTATTTCATTATAACACACGGCTAAATACCTTGTCAACAAAAAGTAATTAACCCATCGGACTATACCGTCTTTCTTGTTATTTTTTCAAAAAACATAGCATATCTACGTTATTTTAAAAAATCTCTCTTTTTAATGTCCCCTCCTATATATTAATACGAAAAAATGGCGAAGAATGCTGCGGAAAATGGTATTTTTTCAAAAAAATAAAAAAGGCAGGGGTATAAGCACCCCTGCCAAATCGTTATTAAATTACTTCTTCTTGAAAATACCGAAGATCATTCTGAAGAAATCTGCAATTGCCTTGAAGATTCTCTGGAAGAAGTTAAGCTTTTCTTCAGGCTGCTCGATATCGTCATCCTTGGAATCGTCGGGATCGGTGCAATCCATGCCTGGATCTTCATCATCAGGATTACCGGGGTTGGGTGTAGGATCGGGAGAAACGGAAATACCGTTGTAGCAATTATCGCAGATAGCATCGCCGTTTTCATCTATGCAACCGTCCTCGCAGGGTGGCAGCGCAGGAGGAATCAACCCACCTGAGCCACAGTTGTCGCAAATTTTATCGCCGTCTTCATCCTTCCAGCAATCGCAGACGGGATTGTCTTCGCCGGGATTATCCTCGCCACCAAGATCTATTGAAATCTCATAGAGGCGAACACCACGGTCGAACTCTGCATGATCGGGAGACACAACCTTATACGTACCTGCCGAAAGCTCGTAGGTGACGGTAATTCTGGAATCCATGCTGCCGTAAACGGTATCAACACCCTCGTTGTTATTAACAACGTTACCGTTTGCATCAATAATAGCAAATGCAGAGGTATTGTTTCCACCGGTAGAGCTTACAACTATAGTAACCTTACCGTCAGCACCGATGGTAAATACCACAGCGCCCTTAAGATCCTTACCGATCTCAATAGATTTTACAAAGCTTGCACCACTGTCAACACGCTTAATAACGTTCCCCTCAATGATGAAGAGACCGTCTGCATAAGTGCTGCCTGCAGAAATGGCATCCTTATCTGCACCAAGCTCAACGTCTGATGCCTCAAACTTATGAATGCCCTGGGTAGGTCCTACAGGTGTATCGGGAAGGAAGCCCTCTACGATTTTCTTGGTAATAACAACGTCGCCGTCGCCCATCACGAATACATATTCCCAATAATCTGCGTCAGCGTGAGTCTGCTGAATCTTGACGCCGTTTGCATAAAGCTCAAGATCGGCATCCATTATAGGATTGGTACGAAGGACAACGCGCTCTCCCTCAGCCATCTCGGTAGGAGCAAAGCCCTCAAGGAGCCAGCCGTCAAGACCGTCGTAGGTGATGGTATGCTTCTCGTTATAGGAGGAGTCGTCAATTCCACAATCCACACAGAAGCCGTCAACAAAGCTATGTCCCTTTGCAGCTACGGTCTCGGTGTAGCTGTCGCCACACTCGCAGGTGTAGGTGATAATACCTGTCTCTGTACAGGTTGCTTCCTTGGTTTCCTCGTCAATATAGTTATGGGTATGACCGTCAGCAGGCACGTACGCCATATAGAAGAGATTTATAGAATCGTCCTTAGTAACCGAATGAGAGCCTGCATCAAGGGCGACTTCAAGTATCTGATTAGTGGGAATATCAAAGGAGGTTCCGTCTATCTTGATAGCCTTACCCGATGCGTTTGTCGAGCCACCGAATATAAGAACGAGAACGCCCTTTTCCGTTGCGCTGAAGGATATGTTTGTAGAGGATTCTATCTTAAGACATACGTCGAGAGTTTCACCGTTTAAGGTTATGCTACCCTTGGAGGAGGAAGTATTACCGGTAATCGAGAAGAAGCCCTCGGGGTCGGTCTTGCCGTTTGCTTTAAAGCTGTGAACCTGAGAATCGGGAGTGATTACGGTACCACCCGTAACAGTGCCACCTGTGCTGCCACTGCCTGTATTTCCACTGTCGCCACTACCGGTGTTTCCGCCCTCGCCATCATTATTGCCACCGTCATCGGGCTCGGTTGTGGGGGGAGGAGTGATAGGATTGGGAGCAGCATCAGGGTCTACTGCATAAATGCTGAGCGAAGAAATCTTAGCTTCCTTAAACTTAGCAGAGCCGATGTCATAGGTGCCTGCCTGAATGAAGTAGAAGCCCGAGGGCAGATTGTTCGCGCTGCCTGTACCCACTATAATAGCCTCACCGTATTCATTACAAAGTACGGGATGATAGGTAGAGGTAACCTCGGTCATAGAAATGTTAACCTCGGTGTCAACGTAGAATACGATATCGCATCCATTGGGGGTGCCACCTACGGTGATGCAATCAGAGGCAACCTTCTTAACGTTAAAAACAATGTTATCGTATGTACCACTTGTAGATGTGATATAGGATTTGTTAAGATCTTTAACGTAATCGAGAGAAACGGCAGCCTCGGGATAACGGCCGGAGGGAATTTCGGAAAGATTTACTTCATCGGGAGTAATAATCTCATCCTTCTGTGTACCTGCGTAAGCAAGAACAACAGCCTTCATCTCTCTGATGCTCTCCTGAATGATATAATCACCCGATGGGATATAGCTGAGAGAGGAGTTTGTATCAAAATTCTCGAACTTATTGCCCGAAGAAACCTTCTCGCCCCTGCTTGTAACAATGACAGCATGGTTATTTCCCGTACAGCTTGCGAAGGAGTCGCCATAGCTCTTTACTGCGCCTGAATCAACGTCTACGGGGTTCTTGCTCTTATAGAACATATTATATTCAGAGAAAATATAAGCATTTGCTCTGGGATTCATACAGTAGCTGGTCTGTCCGTCAAAGATATTGTTATACATATGGATATTCGCCTGACGGGCAAGAGGACCACGGGATTCGCAATCCTTCCAGTAGTTGTGATGATAGGTAAGATGATACTGGAGCGAGGAGTCGGACGAACCTACAAGGTTGGTCTTATGATAACCCTTGTAGTAGCAGTAAGAATTGGTGAAATACTGACCACGCTTAAAGTCACACGCACCGTCACCACCGTCCTTATCGCTCTCGGCAGGATTGGAAATTACGGGAGCATAGAAGGTACAGTGATGAATCCAACAACGCTCAACAGGAGCAGTAAGGGTAGAGCCCTCCTGCTGACCCTCCATTCCGACACAATCCTCGGGAACGTTTTTGAAGGAGAGGTTTCTTACCTCAAAGCTCTTACCGATACCGGCAGGGTAGTCTGCAGTCTGGCAGATGAAGTGAAGACCCCAACCGTTCATAACGGCATCAGAGCCAATACCCTCGATAGTAATATCCTTACCACCCGACATTCTTGCCATAAAGCCATTGTCACCAACGCTTCCGCCGTAATTGACAGAGTCAAATTCGGTAAGTCCCACGGGAGCAGTAACGTTACCGATAATACGGACTACAAGAGGAGTTCCCTCCTTAGCAAGCTTGCGTATAATATCTTTATTTGAGTTAGCGATACCACCTTTTGAGTTTTTTCCACCACCAACGTCCTGACCTACGGAATTGAGAATATTACCGATACCGGTAACCGTAGTTCCATCCTTCGCAGTAACCGAAACGGTGTTCTTGTTAGCATCGGTAACGTAGATAACGATTGCATTCGCCTTAAGAGTTCCGTCGTCGTTGTATGCGCCAACGCCCTCGGTGTAGTTGAAATGAGCATAACCCGAACGGTCGTATGCAGTAACGGTAAGCGTCTCGGTTACAAGAGCCTTATCCGTCATCTCCACACCCGACGAGGTGGGAACGACCTTAATCTGATAATTACCTGCCTTAATGCCAACGGCGTCAACACGGTAGTAGGATGTATAGCTGCGAACAAGCTGGCTGTCAAGCTTACTCCAAGCCGAAGAGCCTGCCGAAGCAATATAGGCATTATAGCCGTCAGCACCCGAAACGGGAGCCCACTCGGCATAGGCAGATTCAAACCAGCCTGCCGCCTCGGTTATTCCACTGCCTGTCGCAAAGGAGCTGATGCCCAAAGCAGCAAATACAGACAGAACAATTGTGAAAATTAATACTGCTGTGAGTATTTTTTTCTGTGTAGCCTTCATATTAGTTTCCTCACTTTTTTGATATGTTTTCATAATGTAATTCCCATCCATTTTACATTATATCACCAAAAATATCAAATGTCAATTTTTTTATTTATAATAATTAACATATTAAAGTTTAGTTTAACTATAAAAATTGTTTAATATAAATAAATCAAAAAAATCAAGAAAACAAAGAACGAATATCAATTTTATTAATATTAACAAGTTTACTGTTGACAAAATGCTATGGAATTTGCTATAATTTATAATTAAGAGAAGAGTTTGAAGATAATTTTTCAAACCGTCGTTTATGCTTTTTGTTTTCAAAACAATCGGGTTCTCCTACCCACAAAAAGTCAAAAAACAAACGACCTCGGATACGAAAGGAATGGTATAAAAATGGCAAAGCAAAAGAAAAATTCAAACTACGTCACAGAAAAAACAGTTGCAGCCAAGGCAGAGCGTGACGCAGCAAAGATTAAGGAAGAAAAGGATAGAAAAACCAAGATTCTCGCAATCTCTATCGGCTCGGCTGTGGCAGCGATAGCATTGATTGTAGGTCTGCTCTTCGCCTTCGGTGCTTTTGAGTATAAGCCCGAGCCCACCTATCACGCAACCTTTAATTTTGACAACGGCAGCTCGCTTCATATTGAGCTCTATGGCAATGATGCTCCCGAAACCGTAAAGCACTTCCGTAAGCTTTGTGAGGACGGACACTTTGACGGTCGAAGTGCAAACAGCCTTATCGACGAGCTGCTCTATTTCGGCAAGGACGTTGAAGGCGTTGAGGGCATTAAGGGCGAGTTTGCAGACAACGGTGTTGAAAACAAGATTCCTATGAAGAAGGGTGTTCTTTGTATGGCGAGAGGCTCTGAGTACAACTCTGCATACGGTCAGTTCTTCGTTCTGACAAAGAACAACTCCTCCCTTAAGGGACAGTATGCTGCATTCGGAAGAATAACCGAGCTTGACGGACTTGAAAATCTGCTCGACAGCATCACTGTTTCCGACGATGGCAAGGTTACCGAGTCACCAAAGATCACAGGCGTATCGCTTCACGCAGCTCATTAATTGTGTTGATTGATGTAGTTATGTAAATTTTTGTTGTCAAAAAACGACTATCCCGGAGTTTTTTCGAAGGGATAGTCGTTTCATTTTTTATTTTTTCTTTTCAAGTTTTTTGATTTTTTCTATGGCAGCCTTACCCTGCGATGCAGCTACAGGAAGTCCACCGGGTGATTGCTGCCACTGGGTTGCAATAAAGAGATTTTTCACTCCATCAACAGCACAGTCGAGGGGTATGGGAATAAAGCTCTCGGGGATTGCGAAGCTCATAAATGAGCCAACCTCCGAGCCGATAAACCTCTCATAGCTTGCCGGTGTCCAGAAATCAATAAGCGAAAGTCTGCCTTTAAGAGTGGGACAGTGCTCCTCAATAAGCATCTGCAGTATTCCGGCAAGATGCTGCTTTTTTAGATTATACGCCTCTTTGTTTTCATTTCTCAGCCTGATAAAATCGACGCAGTCCTCATCAAAGCAGAAGGTGAGCGTCTGAAGAATGTTTTTAGCCTCGGGAGCATATGAGGGCTCGTGTGAAAACTCGCGCAGTATAAGCTGCTTTGTACCAAGTGTATCAACATATTCCTTCGGGACGTCGAAAATAAGATCCCCCTCAAAGGGCAGCTCGGCAAGGTCGCAGGAGAAGGCTGCGTGATATGCTGAAAAACGGCGCAGCTTCGGGTTGTCATAGTGTTTTCTCAGCTTCTTTGGCATCGGGACGTCAAGCAGCTTGCCAAAGGTTACAGCCGTATCGGTTGTAAGTATTATATAGTCCCCCGAAGCAACCGATCCGTCGGAGAAGCTGACCGACACAGCGCGACCTCCCTCCAGATTAACCTTCACTGCCTCACGATTAAGATACAGCCTGCCACCCAGCGACTCAAACCTCTCGGCAAGTCTTTTCGCTGTCTTAAGCGAGCCACCCTCGGGAAGTGCACCGTTCCTGCCACAGTAGGTAGCAAAAACGAAAATCAGCGCAAATGCACCAAAATCATCTCCCCAGAAGCCTGTAATAAAGCTCTGAAGTGCAGTACTTTTAAATCGCCTTGCAAGCTGACTTGTGGTGAGTCCTAAATATTTCAGGATAGGAAATGCGCCACGAAGCACTCTACCGATTGAAACTCCCTCGTCACAGCCCTCGCCTGCAATATTATCTGCCGCCATAACAAGCTCAATGGCATTACAAAACCTGTTTATCTCTGCCTTATCCTCGGGAGAAACGCGAAGCATTCCCTCACGAAGCTCGGGAAGTGAAGGTGGCAGGCAAACACGCACACCGTCTCTGTCACAGGTAAAAAGACTGTTTCCCTGAAGGATACCAACCCCGTCGCCAAGAACACCGAGATCGACCCACATCTGATGAAGCGAGGAATTCTCATTTGTTCCGGTCAACCAATGGATACAGTTATCGATATGATACTCGCCCCTCTGCCAGCCTGTCAGATTTCCACCGGGAACGAAATGCTTCTCATAAATCTCTGCATCATATCCGGCAAGTCGGGCATAAATTCCGGCACTGAGACCGGCAACACCACCACCGATAATAACGATTTTTCTCATTTTCACGCCTCGATTCTTAGTCGCAATTTTAATTAACAAACCATCGTATATGTAATTTTTCTTATAAATATTATAGATAGTTTTAATTCTGTTGTCAACAACCAAAGTGTAATTTTTTGCTATTAAAACTGTAAACTTTTTCGCAAGAAATGTAATCGTATATTTTGTAAAAGCAAAAAATATCCACCATTATGTAATCTATACTTTACATTTTGGTGGATTTTATGATTATTTAAAGTCTTAACGTAGATTTTATCTGTTCCAGCTTTTTTGCAAGAAACAAAAACAGCGTGGGGAAAACCACTCCATTGGTGGCAAGCTGTACAAGATAAAACACAAGCCCCCTGACATAATAAAGGCAGAAGTTGGGAAGATAATTTTCATTGATACCAAGATAAAATGCCGTATCTATCAAACTGGATAGAACGCCAAACAGAACGGTTAATCCAAGCGCCGTCAGAGTTAACAAAATCCGACTATTAACACCCTTCTTACGAAGCAGCAGGAATACCAATGCTACCAATGGCCAATAAATAATATATGTAAGAATCCAGCTGCCTATTCCGTAAATCAGTGGCTCAATGCAGACAAAAATAACCGTTGCGATAACTCCGTATATCCCGAACACGTAGCCGTACAGAGCACAAAGCAAAGTGACAACCTCGATATTAGGCAGGAAGGAGAGAGCCAGCTTTCCACACTCGAGAGTAGCAGCCATAATACCCACGAGAGCCACGCTTCTTGCGTTAAATTTTATATTATTTTCAAAAAGTTTCAAAAGCATCCCCTCCCCTTAGTATTCTACTTTTTGTATGCTATTTACTACACCGGATCAATAGGGTGATTTCTCAAGCCTGAAGAGAATTACTCCCCCCTCCGAAACCTGCATACCACTGAGTCCTACACCTGCCTGGTACAGAGTCATACCGTCATACTGAACCGTGGGTGCACCCTCATAGCTGTCGGATGCCACAGAAGTATAAACGATAACGTACATCTTATCGGCAGTGCTTTCCTTTATAGAGCCAATTGCCGAGACGTATGCGCCATAGGTGCTGTCTATCATTTCAACGTAAAAGCCGTCGTTGTTTTCTTTCAGATATTCTATAACTCCCTTCGCGCCCTCTTTGTTATTTTCAAGAGCCGAAAGCTCTACCTTGTAGTCGGTGTAGCTTCCGTCGGCAGCTTCAACAACCACAGTGAATGCGCCACTATCGTCAACCTGTCCGAACAGGAGGTGGCAGGACGAGAGAGTCAAAAGCGAGATCACTAAGACTAAAATTAATGCTAATCGCATTTTTTTCATTGTTTTTTACCTCTTTTTCTTTGTTTTATTATAGAAAAAGCATATTACCGACAAGGATAATTTGTAGGATTATCCTTGTAGTACGGGTAAAAGAAAACCACCCTGTCGGGTGGTGGATAGTAAAAATAAGCGCAGGAAAAGAGAGCGCAAAAAGCACTCTGAAATCCAAGCTGTTTTCTACGTCATCCTCCGTTTGCCCAAGGAATATGCATATATAAGAGCAAGGACCGAAAGCCCATAACAAGCTTTTATAAGATCCTCTCTTACGAGCATTCGGCAGGCCTTCCGACTGAGAAGCGTGGCTGCACAAAAACATTTTATCAAGCGAGACCACCGAGGTGGTTTTATGACAAAGGCTTCTGTCGCTTCATCACGGCAATGGCTGTTGCGACGGATTTTCACCGTACTTTCCCTGCCAGGATATTAGAGATTTCTCTCCCGAATGCTAATTAAGTATACAATAAACACAGTAAAATGTCAAGAACAAAATCTGTTTTATTTTCCAACCGACGTTATTTTGCCGATTTATCCGACCTTCCACTCCTTTGTGGCTTACCCTCATGAACCGTAAGATACATGTTGATAGTAACCTCAAGGGTTTCTTTAAGTGCCAGACGGTGCTTTTTTGGCAAAACGTGCGCCTTACGGTAGAGGGTCAGAAGCTCAAGCTCCTCGTCGGAAAGCTCCGAGCTGTCATCTCTGATCGGAATATCCAAAAGCTCGCCGATATTTACGCCAAACAGCTCTGAAAGCTCAGGCAAAATACGCATAAAAGAGGAGGAGCGACCCCTACGCCAATTATTAACCGTCTTTTCACCGAGCTCCATTTCTCTCTCAAACGCTGCATCACTCTCAAACTCCGAGTCGATAAGCGACAGGACACGTTCCCTTATTTTTTCGGTATTTTCTTTCATTTCTCAGATGCCCTTCTCTTTCCGTGTGGTGCACCCTTATTCTTGTCTGACGGTCTTCTTTTTGCCGATTTTCCTCGTGGCGCATTTTTATAAAAGGGTGTATGCTCCTCACTTACCTTTTGTGTTTTTTCCATGTTTTCGCCTGTTTTTTGAGGATTTTTCTTTGTTTTCTCCTGCTTTTTGGGCTTATCGGTAGAAAATCCGAAACGGCCTACAATCTCGCCGAGAGAATAATATTCGCCATGTGAATATGCCAGAAGATCTGCACGTTCAAAGTGTATTTTACCCTTCTCGTCAATTATACTTTCATGGCAGGAAACACTCAGAATATCTGCAACGAAAACGTCGTGAGAGCCCATAGGGACAATCTGACACACGCGACACTCAATTGCAATCGGACACTCGGCTATGGTGGGAGGAGAAACCTTCTCACTTTTCTGCTTGGTAAGATGGCACTTCTCAAACTTATCCAGCTTCGCCCCGGTATAAATACCGACAAAGTCGGTTTCCCTCGCAAGAGCAACCGATGGCAGATTGATGACAAACTCGCCGTGTTCCTTAAGAATTCCGTAGGAATGACGGGAGGGTCTTACCGATATATAGGTTTTGGGAGGTATGGACGCAAGTATTCCGGTCCAGGCTATAGTTATTATATTCGCATTTTCAAAATCGCCCACCGTTACCATTGCAGGTGGAACAGGCGCAAGAAGCGTACCGGGTGCAAGACTTTTTCTCTTATTTTCCATTTTCTTCCCCCTTCTCAAGCATACCGAGCCATAAGCGTGTAAGAATCGGATCGGGCAGTATTTTGAACAAAAGATGCTGCAATTTGGTATACCAGTTTGTAACGTACATCGCTCTTCCCTTATCTGATGCCCTGATGCACCCCTTAACAACCCTTTCGCAGTTCAGCAGGGGCTTCATTGCAGAGTCACGGGGACGTGTTACTCCTGCCTTTGCAGTAGCCTTACCGAGAAACTCGGTATGTACCCAGCCGGGACAGAAGCATGTGGCACGAAGTCCGTATTTCTTAATCTCATAATTAAGCGACTTAGTGTAATGAAGCACAAACACCTTTCCCGACGAGTAGGTATTGAAATATGGGAGAGGCGTGAAGCAGGAACCCGAGCCGAGCTGAATAATTCTGCCACCACGCTCCATATAGGGAATAGTCATATGTGTAATAAGCACAAGCGCCTTTACGTTAAGGTCGATCATCATTCTGACCTTGTTTTCATCAATCTCGTCAAAAGAGCCGAAATCACCGAAGCCGGCAGCGTTAACAAGATACCTAACACTCGGCCTTTCGCTCTCAAGCGCCCGACGTATAGCCTCAATTCCCTCGTCGGTACAAAGGTCAGCAGGGATAACCCTGTATTTCACACCCAGACTCTCACCGAGAGCAGTCATTCTGTCTACGCGCCTTGCAACCAGCCATACTTCGTCAACTCTGTCTTTATATCCTTTAGCAAATTCGGCACCGATGCCACTGGATGCACCGGTAATAATCGCAACAGTCATATTTTTTCCTCCAAATATAAGAATTTACATTTATTTATTGAATAATTAAATTATTTCTGATATAATTAATATAAAATAATTACACTCTACCTTCAGGTATCAAAATCATTTTATCATCAATAATATAAAATGTCAATATAAAATTCGTAAAATATGCGAATTTATCTTTACTTACGAAAGGAATTACGAAATGAAAAACAACAGCAAAAGAACCCTGCGTCTTGTGGCTGCGATACTTGTTGTTATTTCGATGACAGCATCGCTTTCCTCCTGCTTTTTATTCGACTTCGGCTTCTCATATGGTGATTACATTCCCGACTTCGAATATGATGACAATCAGGGTGGCAACCAGCTTATTCCCGGCACAGGAAACACCACAAACGATGAGATTACCAGCGAAAACTACGGAGAATTTTATCCCGGAAGTGGTCAGGGCAATACCGAAAACCTTACCCCACTGACAAAAACTATGCTCTCCACGGTAACAATAATCTGCAGTAACAATCTTACAAGCAGTGCCGGCTCGGGCATAATTTATTCTATTGACAAGACAAAGGGCGACGCCTATATCATAACAAATCAGCACGTTGTTCACAACGCAAAGAAAATAGAGATATTTCTCTATGGCATGCAGCTTGCTCCCTATTCTATTCTCGCAACCTATGTCGGTGGCTCTGTTACCTATGACATTGCAGTACTTAAGATTGAGGGCAGCGAGGTTCTCAAAAACAGTTATGCCTGCGCAGCAGAGTTTGCAGACTCGGATAAGCTTCGCGTATACGACAGAGTATACGCAGTGGGAAATCCCGAGGGCAGTGGTCTTTCTGCCACCGAAGGTATTGTAAGTGTTGAGAGCGAGAACATCAGTATCACCGGTGCAGACGGCAGCCTTGTTTCAATGCGTGTTATGAGAATTGATGCCGCAGTAAACCACGGAAACTCGGGTGGTGGTCTTTATGACGAAAACGGAAGACTTGTCGGTATCGTATCGGCTAAGGAGGTAAGCGAGGATATCGACAATATGGGCTATGCAATCCCCTCCAATTTAGTAAAAAGCGTAGCGAAGAGCATTATCCGTCAGTGTAACGGCAGCTCGGTAACCAAGATCAGCAAGGCGCTTATGGGTATTACCATTACTGCATACGTATCGGGACTTGAGATTGGTGAGGACGGAAGCGTTTATCAGGTGGATCTTGTAGAGGTTATAGAAATTTCCGGTGGCAGTCTTGCTGACGGAAAGGTGCAGGTAGGCGACGTTATCAATTCCATCACGGTAGATGGAATAAAGCGCGACGTAACCCGAGTTCATCACGTAACAGACGCTATGCTCGATGCCCAAAGCGGCAGCTCTGTTGTGCTTAACATCACAAGAGACGGCAAGACGATGAACCTGACCTTTAGCATCTCCTCTGCCAACATGTCTACTGTAAAATAACAGAAAAAAGCAAAGCAAAACGCATATTTGTACGCTAAGGTTTACAAATATGCGTTTTTTTATTAAATAATCGAAACTGTATCTCCGAGAGGCAGAGAATAAATTTCTATTCGTTCGGGAACCTTACCAAAGATTTTTTCGATAGCAAGAGAGTAGAGCCCCAGCTGCATCGAATGCTTTTCACGCAGCTTTGTTTCAGCGAGGGCACGGTTGCCAAGCTCCTCTCTTGAGAGTCTGTCGGTCTTATAATCGCAGAGAATTATACTGCCGTCATCGCGCTCGATAATACAGTCGATAACGCCCTGAACAAGAATCTCTCTGTCACGGTATGCATCGCGCTTCTTCTCATCCGAAGTAAAGGCTTTTGCAGGAAGATACACGTTAAAACGAAGCTCACGATGAATTTTCTTAGCCGAAAGCATGTCGCAAAGAAGGCTTGATTTACGGAACAGCTCGATCTCACGAAGCCTTACCCTCTCGGCATCCTCGGGACTGATAAATCCACTGTTCTTAAGGCGTTCAAGCTCGGAGGATGCACCGTTGTCCCTGAGATTTTCAAGATCGCAGAACTGCATAAACAGATGGGTGGCAATTCCACGCTTTGCGCTCTCATCCTCCTCGCTTCCCACAGCAAAGGACGGGAGTGTTTTTCTTTCCTCTACCCCGAACATTGCCTCAAGGTCTATAGACTCGGTATCATCGGTCAGCTCGAAGCTTACTTCATCGGTCTCACTGCCGTCAAGAACCGTAGGTGACATTGCAGATACCGACATTTTCTCGGGTAGGACAGTCAGGTGAGGATCGTGATACTCATATGAAAATCTTTCTTTAAGAATCTGACAGAGTCTGTCGCTTTCTACGCGCTCCCTGACTCCCTGCTGCACAGCCTCTAACCCCGGATCATCCTGCGACTCCACGTATCCACAAAAGCTATCTGAGGAAAGGGGCTCGCTGCCCTCACAGGCAAGTATAATTTCCAGATAGGAGCTGAGATTACGGAAGGAATACTCAGAAAGATTTTCACGGATAACCGAAAGCTTTGTTTCATACTCATCACGCTTGACGGTAGGACAACGTCCCACAACGTACAGCTGTTCTCTGGCTCTGGTAAGCGCAACGTAAAGAATACGGAGCTCCTCCTCGTAAAGCTTTCTTCCTATTCTATGATTGATAATATCCTGAACGGGACTGTTTACCACAGCAAGTCCCGATGGTGAGCGAAGCCTGAAGGATATTCCGAAGTCCTCGCACAGAACAACTCTCTTGTCCTTATCCTTATTATAAATCCTGCCATCAGACTCAACGAGAAATACCACGGGATACTCAAGTCCCTTTGAGGAATGGGCAGTGATAATCTTTACGGCATCAATACCGGTACGAGCTCTGGCATCGTCGAAGGTGGTCTTTTTATCAATGATGCTGTTAATGAAGCTGATGAAATTATAAAGACCTTTGAAGGAGCCTGCTTCATAGCCTCTTGCATAATCATAAAGAATGGTCAGATTTTCCTTACCTCCACTTTTCGATGCAAGCGACATAAGTCCCGTCTCGCGATAAAGCTTATGAATAAGGCTGTCAACGCCGATACCCTCGGCAATCGAGCGATAATAATCAAGCGTCTTAAGGAATGATTCACCCTTGGAAAAATCGGGATTGTCCTGAGTATAGCTTACCAAAGACTCGTAAAGGCTCTCGCAGCCCTGTTTTCCAATAAGATACAGCTCGTCGGCAGTAAAATCAAACAGGGGTGAGCAAAGGAGTCCTGCAAGATAAATATCACGCCTCGGATTATCGATGGTGTTAAGCAGGCAGAGTGCGAGAAGCACCTCGGGAGAGAGGAAAAAGTCCTTTGCGCCCGAAATACAGGAAGGTATTCCCTGTGCCTCAAGCGCAGATGCGTACTTTCCATCCTTGCCACTTGCATTACGGAGTATGATGGCAATATCGGATGGTCTGACAGGACTACCGTCGTTAAGCTTACCTTCTCTCAGCAGCTCGGCAATCTTCATTGCAACCACCTCGGAAGAGCTTACCTCATCGTTTCCACCCTTGTCGGTCATGCAAACGGTGGGATATCTGTACTCGGGCTCGCCATGCTCCTGCAGCTTCGAATACTTAAGCTTGTCGCTGTCAACATAGCCGATAGATTCCGAGACGAAGCCGAAGGCACGGTCGAATATTTTATTTACAAAATCAACGACACCCTTGTCGCAACGGAAATTACGCGACATAAATATAGACGCACAGTCGCCCGTGGCATTCTCAAGCAAGGGGAAGGAGCTCTTCATCGAGGCGAATATCTCTGGGCAGGCAGAACGGAAGCTGTAAATGCTCTGCTTTATGTCACCAACCATAAATCTGTTGTTCGGACGTGAGATCGCCTCAAAAATACGGTTCTGCAGGCTATTTACGTCCTGATACTCGTCGATATAGATAGCATCAAACTGTGCAGCAACACTGAGTGCAATATCTGTAGGCTTACCATCCTTAATAAGACAATTATAGGTATATCTCTCAATATCGGCGTAGGAAAGCGCGCCACGACGACGTTTTTCCTCTGTAAAGAGCTGATCAAATTTAACCTCAAAGCGACAGAGAACACCCATCAGACGATAAAGCGAAGCAAAAAGGCTATGCCACTGCTCTGTGGTATAGAGGAAGTAATTTTTCATATCTGCAAGGTCATCCTTCATCATCTCACGAAGCAGCGAAAACCTCTCTATATTCGGAGTGGGATCTGCTCCTCTGACGGTAGCCTTACGCTCGAAACGGTAGCTGAGCATCTCATCCCTTGCCGACTCATAGCTATCTGCCCTTGCAAGTCTTAAAAGCAGCTTATAGTCACTGTCAGCAGTGGTAAGCATCTGAATTTCAGCCTTATCTCCTACTCTGAACAGCTCAACGTATCTCTTGCAGCACTCGGCATAATGCTTTATCATCTCGCCGTAACGCTCCATAAGATAGCTGCCGTAGACCGTCTTTTCCACAGGAGCATCAGCACAGTTATAGTTCTCCCTGAGCCTTTCGAGAAGATGTATACCTTCCTCTGCACAATCGCACTTCAGATGTATAAAGCGAAGCACCTCGGCAAGCTCCTCGGTACGACCCGAATCGGTAAGACAGTCGGCAAGCTCCTCGAACTCATCGGGTGAGGCGATTTCAGGCATTGTGCCGTTGTATACAGCCTCGATAAGACCCTCGATAATAGAGATTGCAAGCAGCTCACACTCTGCAGTATCGGCAATACGGTATCCGGGTGAAACACCTACACGGTCACAGTTTGCACGCAGAATATCGTTGCAGAATGAGTCAATGGTTCGTATTTTTGCCGACGGAAGCAGGTGTAACTGACGCTTCAGGTGCTTATCGGTGGGGTTTTCCTCCACTGCCTTGTTAAGCGCGCGCGAAATCTTTGCACGAAGCTCTGCTGCTGCAGCGTTGGTAAAGGTAACGACCAGAATAGAGTCTATATCCATATGAGAAACCGGATCGGTAAGAGAACGAATAATTCTCTCCGTCAACGTAGCAGTTTTTCCCGAGCCGGCAGCTGCCGAAACAAGCAAGGTCTTGTCACGGGTATTTATCGCAGAAAGCTGTTCATCTGTCCATTTTGTTGCCATAAAGCGCATCTCCCATTTCATTTTTATATATTTTATCACAAATAACGCTTCATTTCAAGTGAAAGACCGATTAATGCTTGAAAAAAGCAAAATAATGTGTTAAAATGTTTAAAAAGAAAAGGGAGGGCTTAAAGTGGGAATCAAGCTTGGCTCAATTGAGATGAAGCACGGTATATGTCTTGCGCCTATGGCAGGATATACCGACAGTGCAATGCGTGTTGTATGTCATAACTACGGTGCAGAATATTCGGTCACCGAGATGGTCAGCGCAAAGGCAGTGGTATACGGCGACAAAAAAACCTTTTCGCTTGCAAGAATCCACTACGACGAGGGGCCTGTGGCAGTACAGATATTCGGCAGTGAGCCCGATATTATGGCAGAGGCTGCTTACACCCTGTCAAACACCCTTGACGGCATGCGCCCCGTGGCGATAGATATAAATATGGGCTGTCCTGTGAATAAGATTTTTTCAAACGGTGAGGGCTCTGCACTGATGAAAAGCCCCGAGCTTATCGAAAGGATAACCAAAGCCGTAAGCGGTGCAATTAAAATCCCTGCCACGGTAAAAATACGCTCGGGAATCAACGGGTCATCTATCAACGCCGTTGAGTGCGCTCTTGCTGCCGAGGAGGGTGGAGCTTCGCTTATTTGCATACACGGTCGCACCCGTGAGCAGATGTACGGAGGCGTTGCAGACCGTGAAATTATCAAAAATGTAAAGTCAGCTTTACAAATACCCCTGATTGCAAACGGAGATATAGTTGACGGCGAGTCAGCTCTCGCCATGCTTCGCGATACAGGCGCTGACGGAATTGCCGTAGGACGAGGTGCCGTAGGCAACCCCTTTATCTTCTCGGAGATTATCGCTGCTATAGAGGGTATTGATTACAAAGCACCAACAATTGAAGAACGGGTAAGCACTGCGCTGCTTCAGATAAGGCTGGCAGTGGAGGAAAAGGGCGAGCGCATCGCAATCCCCGAGGCAAGAAAGCAGATTGCCCTGTACCTTCGCTCATTCCACGGCGCAGCACGCATCCGCGCCGAGATCAACCGCGCCACGACCTACGAAGAAGTAGAAAAGGCGCTTAAGAGTGCCTTATATAATGAGTAAAGCCTGCGGAGAGAATCTGCAGGCTTTCTGTTTTAGTTTAGCATACATTTTTAGCGTGGATACATATCGGTAAGGACAGGCAAATTATTTCATAAGCTCGGAAAACGTTGTTCCGTAAATCTCATAATAACCGTTGAGGTATTCAGCGCTATGAACCGTATCAATATAACACAAGGTATCCGAATAGATATAAACAGTTCCAAATGACGCTTCCAAATAATGAGTTGGCTCGGTGCTTGGCTCTTGCGCATCAATCAGACGAACAAAGCCAAGATCCTCGGCTCCGCTTTCAGCTTCCTTTACCAAAGTTGGATTTTCACCGTATGTATAAATCGAATAACTGTTATCGCTAACATTGAAACGATAAAAGCTGTCCATATCTTTTGTATCAAAATCAGAGCCGTGCATGTTGAATGAAAGCAAAAAGGCTGTATAAAAAACCCCATGCTTCGTAGATATTATCTTGGTGCTACCGTCAGCAAATGTGAAAACCATAGAGGTTGATCCACCGCCTGCAACTCCAATTCTCGGAAACGTGGGCACAAGCTTTAAGCTACCGCACCATTCCATATAATCTGCAATAACGTCCTTGTCAACCGAATAATAGCTTCTCATTTCCTGATTTGGAGCAATACCGTAATATGTATGTATCTCTTCAACTTTGACAACAGCATCGAAATCGTTCTTAAGCCAAGGGTTAAGCGTTGACATTTTCATTGATATCAGAGGATCTGAATTTGCATCGCAAGAGGACAAAAGCATAGTTGAGGCTAACAAAATAACAATCAGAATTAAAGAAGTGATTTTCTTCATATAAAACTCCTTTTTTATTTAAGTATAAATGTTTTTTCGCTTTTTGTCAAGCATATATTATGACAGAAGGCACTTTTTAGTTCAAGGAATCGCCGTTATTGTTAACTAGAGAATAAATATCAAGTTCCCCCGCAAGGTAAAGAGACATATCACTTTCAACAAGGTAGATAATTCCGTCACCGTCAACGTAGCTCCCCGCATCGGTTATGTAGGTAATCTGACTTGTGGATTGTATGCCCGGTCCCGGAGTGGGAAGTAAAACTTCTCCTATATTCACTCTTTCGCCACAATGAATACAAAGCCTAAAAAAGCCATTGCCTACAGCAGGAACAACATGGTAACTTGTTCCCATATACCATCCGCACTCGCAATAAATGCGATGGGTTGTAGTGTCTTTTCGTGCGTAATGGTGATCGTAATGTTCTTCTATTTCTCCCGTCCAACCACAAGAGCAAGTACCCCTATGACCGTTTGAATTAATAGTAAACTCAACATAAGAGTGACC
Organism: Clostridia bacterium; assembly: GCA_017463765.1. GTDB lineage: Bacteria > Bacillota > Clostridia > Oscillospirales > CAG-272 > UBA1740. The sequence continues at coordinate 29,343 of JAFTON010000002.1, forward strand.
AACTGTTGCCTTGTAATTACAACCTACACATCTCTCAAAGTGATTCATTGCTCCTATGCCAGAATATCTCAAATTATGAGGAGCGCTCTCTATAGTATTACCGCAAATGCACTCACCAAAATGGCTCACGCTATCATATGAATCGTAATGAAAATGAGTGTGTGAAGCATGGCTTTCGTAATATACATTACATGCACATACATACGAGTTTGTTGCTGAATCGTAATAATTATTCGAACAATTATGAGGTAATAAGTCCTCATTTATTTCCAACCATATTGCAATATTTACATATTGATATTCAGTATCTTCTACCGTTGTGTAAGGATTGTTTAATTCACTTGCAGGACTTCCATTGTATCCCTTATGAAGAAAAATTGTCCTATCTTCATAGTTTTGCTCATCCGATGTATCATATGCCAGCATTACATGTCCTTGTTTTATCTTTAACAAATCATCAAGAGAATTAATTCCATTATCTAAGTTAATCGTAAATCCACGATAAATAACAGGGAAACCTTTGGAAATTTGTTCTATTACTGCTTGATTTACTTCAGATTGAGTTGCTCCAAATATACATTCTGCCTTATAGCAAACCTGAATCTGTTCTTCCGTAAATCCACGAACATTATAAAGATATGATTTCAAAAAGTTAATAACCTCTTGTGGCGATAAACCATACCCGTTTTCTTCTATATTAGAATGATAACCAGCAAATCTACCCAAAGAAATCAAATATGGTTGTAAAAATTCACTTTGATTTGCAAGTTCGTAATCTATAAAGTCGGAATCTGGATGAGTTATTTTCCAATCTATCCACGACTGATACTCGGAAGATGCAGAAAACGTTCTTGATAATGTTTCTGTTGAAGAATCAAAGATTCCGCTATCCCAATCAAGATCTTCAACAATAAAATCATCATCCCAATAAGAATCGTAAAACGACAAAAGCATGCTCATCGCAACATAAGGACAACTACCGATTACGTTGGGTGGAACGTATGCTCCAGACAAAGAGTTTAAGTTGGAAAAATGATCTTTCACACAGGTTGCCGGTTCTGTTTCGTCAGCACTAACAAGTAACGAAAATATTCCCGAAAACATAAATACAAGAGATAAAAGAGCGGCTGTTAATTTTATTGTTGTCTTTTTCATTTTAAGTTCTCCTTCGTTTTAATTTTCTTAATTATAATTTTGTTTTCATTCTTAATAACCCATTGGCGTAATCCTCCCTTTTTAAATTTGTCTGTATATATTACTCTGTTTTTATATTTTTTCTTCAATTATTTCAAAAACGTTTATTTTCAACCCAAGTTTTTTAAAATTATATCGTTAACTTCGTTTATAATAGTCCATTGGTGTAATACCCTCGTTAATTAGTTGTTCATTTCTTTGCTTCAATTTCATCCGTAATTACATCTGCTTCACCACCGGAACCGTAAATTGTATATTCAACCTGCACCCTGTATGTACCCGAAGAAACAGAAATAGAGTGACTATTTGAATAATACACACCAGATGCGTAATCAGTCCAATAAGCGCCGTCTACATCCTGCCAGAAGAATAGCAAAAACTTTTTTTGAATTTTGGTGGTAATTACTGCATTGGTTGTGATTCCATCATATCCATTGTACGAAATGGTAGCATATGCAACACCATCTATGATTACAAACACCGTATTAGTAGATGCAGTATTATTAGCATAAGTAGAAATGCCTGGTTCGTCCAAAGCAAAAACAGTGGTGCTAACACAACTAAAAATCACGATAAAACAAATAAAATTAATAAACATTTTTTTCATATTTTTATACCTCCTTATATATTAATACGGAAAAAGTATATCAAAAGGGTTCAACTTTTTTGAAAAATATTGACTTTTTTAGAAATTTTTTTTATAATTAATAAAAATTACTATAAAAATAGGTTTATTTATGATTTCATTAATATTACTCACCCTCGAAACAGAAGAAAAACGTTCAAAATTTGAAACGATATATAACGAATACCATAAAAGAATGATGAGTATCGCTTTCGGAATAACAAAGGATCAATATGACGCTGAAGAAGCTATGAACATTGCACTTTTTGCTATAGCCGAAAACATTGATAAAGTTCAAGTCGATAACCCACATATGTTAAAATCCTATCTATATAAGGTGGTTAAAAATGCGGCAATCGATTTAGTGCGAGATAAAAAAAGTGACCCTGTAATTTTATATCCGGACTACAGCTTTGTTACTCTGGAAAGTGAAGAAATAATCGATTCTTTAATTGATAACGAACAGTACGCCAGAATTGTCAATAGGATTCAAAATATGCCGGATATATATCGCGACGTTTTGGTTTTACGATTTTTACACAATTTTTCGGTTAACGAAATTGCATCAATGCTTCGAAGAAAAAGAAGCACGATTAAAACTCAGATAAAAAGAGGAATTAAGATGCTGAGAACCGAGCTTGAGGAGAGAAAATAAAATGACAGAGTCTCAGGTTAAAGTAATAAAAAAAGCCCTGCTTGACGTAGAGCTTATAGAAATTAAAAATTTAGAAAAATACCCCACTATCGACTTTGAGCTTTCTGCAAAATACAGCAAACAGGTAAATGAACTCATAAGGCTTGAACAAAAACGAGAAAGCTCATTTTTAAAATTAACCGTTAGAAAGAAGGTAACTCTGCTTGTAGCTTCAGTATTGATTCTTTTATTCGTGCTGACAGCCTGCCTTTTCGGAGGACAAATCAAAGAGTTTGTTATTGAAATTTATGACTCAATGACCCGATTGTTCTCTCCTTCCGACGATTCATTATCCGACTTTACCGAATATGATTTTTCATATATTCCCGACAAATATGCTTTGGTCGACGAAACTAAATGTCCCGGTTATTTCAGTAAAAATTACAGCAACGGATTGCATACATTGATAATCACTCAGAATATTGCATCGGGAAACAGTATACAAATAGATACCGAAGATGCCTCGTATGATACAATAAACATTGATGATCGTACACTTCACCGTGTGAAAAAGAATAATACCTATACAATTGTTTGGAAAAACGAAACAAATGCTTTTTCTTTATCCTGCCACGATTCTCTGCCGTGGGAAGAAATTGAAAAAATCATCTTAAATGCCGTTCCAAAAGAATAATACAAAAAGCACCTATGTCCCGAAGGGGTCACATAGGTGCTTTATTTCGAGAAGGGAGAACCCTCCTACGAAGGATTTTTATACCTTTTCTACAGAGATTACAACCTTCTCACCGTTGATATTCCACTCCTTAGAGTGAGTGAGGGTTGTGCCGATAGTAAGCTCGACAGCAAGGGTTTCATCCTTGATTTCCTCGGCGTTTCTCGATGCGATCTCGGCGATAACGTCATTACCACTGAAGGCGATACGAATGTTATCCATAACCTCAAAGCCGGAGTCCTTACGCATTGTCTGAATCTTGGAGATAATCTCACGCACGTTACCCTCCTCGATAAGCTCGGGAGTGAGGTTCTTGTCGATTACCACGGTAACACCTCTGTCACCCAGGCTCTCATAGCCCTCCTTCTTTGTCATCTCGATAAGAAGGTCTTCTTCTGCGAGGACTATTTCATCACCGTTTACGGTGAACCTGATGCATCCGTTAGCCTTAAGCTCGGCATATGCTGCGTTACCGTCAATCTCAGCAAGGGTGGTTCTGATACCACCGAGATACTTACCGTACTTGGGTCCGACGGTACGAAGCTGGGGCTTGAAGTTATAGGTAGTAAACTCGGATACGTTATCGGTGAATATGACCTCCTTAACGTTAAGCTCCTCGGAAATAACCGAGATAAAGCTCTCGTCGGGAGTCTTTTCTGCCTTAACGTACATCTTTGCCACAGGCTGACGGTTCTTGATGGCAGCTGCGTTACGGCATGCACGTCCGAGAACAACAATGTCGATAACCTCGTCCATATTCTCCTCAAGATCCTTATCAATAAGGCTCTCGTCTACCTCGGGATAGTCACAAAGGTGGATAGAGATAGGAGCGCTCTTATCAACCGAGCAAACAAGATTACGATAGATATCCTCTGTCATGAAGGGGATCATGGGAGCTGCAGTCTTTGCAATAGTAACAAGCGCTGTGTAAAGGGTGAGATATGCATTTACCTTATCGGTGGGCATATCCTTTACCCAGAAGCGCTCACGGCTGCGACGAACGTACCAGTTGGAAAGCTCGTCAACAAAGCCCTCAAGAGCTCTGGAAGCCTCGGGAAGCTTATAGTTAGCAAGACAGCTGTCAACCGTCTTTACGGTGGAATTAAGCTTCGAGAGCAGCCACTTATCCATTACCGAAAGGGTGGATCTGTCAAGGCTGTACTTAGTGGGATCAAAGCCGTCGATATTAGCATAGAGAACGTAGAATGCATAGGTGTTCCAGAGAGTACCCATAAGCTTTCTCTGTCCCTCTACAACTGCATCACCGAAGAAACGGTTAGGCAGCCAGGGCGCAGAGTTTGAGTAGAAGTACCAACGGATAGCGTCTGCTCCGTATGCCTCAAGCGCCTCGAAGGGATCGACAGCATTGCCCTTTGACTTAGACATCTTCTGACCCTCTTTATCAAGCACGTGACCCAGAACGAGAACGTTCTTATAGGGGGCTTTATCAAAGATAAGGGTAGAGATCGCCATCAGGGAATAGAACCAACCACGTGTCTGGTCAACACCCTCGGAGATGAAGTCTGCAGGGAACTGACTCTCGAACACTTCCTTGTTTTCAAAGGGATAGTGCCACTGCGCGAAGGGCATTGAGCCCGAGTCAAACCAGCAGTCGATAACCTCGCTTACACGCTTCATCTCTCCACCACACTTCTCACACTTGATGGTAACGGCATCGATGAAGGGACGGTGAAGCTCGATATTTTCGGGACAGTTGGAGCTCATAGCCTTAAGCTCCTCGATAGAGCCGATAGCGTGCTTATGGCCACACTCACACTCCCAGATGTTAAGGGGAGTACCCCAATATCTGTTACGGGACAGACCCCAGTCCTGAACGTTCTGAAGCCAGTCGCCGAAGCGTCCCTTACCGATATTCTCGGGAATCCAGTTTACGGTGTTGTTATTCTTTATAAGGTTGTCACGCACCTTTGTCATCTCGATGAACCAGGTATCGCGTGCATAATAGATAAGAGGAGTATTACATCTCCAGCAGTGAGGATAGTCGTGCTCGAACTTAGGCGCAGAGAAGAGCTTGCCCTCCTTTTCAAGATCTGCAAGGATCACAGGGTCTGCCTTCTTAACGAAGAGACCTGCATAAGGTGTTTCCTTAGTCATCTCGCCTTTACCGTCAACAAACTGAACGAAGGGGAGACCGTAACGGCGACCAACCTTGTTATCGTCCTCACCGAAGGCGGGAGCGATGTGTACGATACCGGTACCGTCGGACATGGTAACATAGTTATCGGCAGTGATATAGTGAGCCTTTTTGCCCTGCTTTTCAGCACATTCTTTTGTGCAATCCCAAAGCGCCTCATAGCCTCTGCCCTCAAGCTCGATACCCTTCATTTCTTCGAGTATCTCATAGGCAGCTACGCCCTCCTCACGCTTGATAGAGCCAAGAACAGAATCGAGCAGAGCCTTCGCCATATAGTAGGTGTAACCGTCAGCAGCCTTAACCTTACAGTAGGTATCGGAGGGGTTAACGCAGAGAGCAACGTTTGAAGGAAGAGTCCAGGGAGTGGTTGTCCATGCAAGGAAATATGCGTCCTCGTCTACGCACTTAAAGCGAACAACTGCAGATCTTTCCTTAACAGCCTTATAGCCCTGCGCAACCTCGTGTGAGGAGAGAGGTGTACCACATCTGGGGCAATAAGGAACAATCTTAAAGCCCTTATAGAGCAGACCCTTATCCCAGATCTTCTTAAGCGCCCACCACTCCGACTCAATAAAGTCGTTGGTATAGGTAACGTAGGGGTTATCCATATCAGCCCAGAAGCCAACAGTGCCCGAGAAGTCCTCCCACATACCCTTGTAGGTCCATACCGACTCCTTACAGTGCGCGATAAAGGGCTCAAGGCCGTATGCCTCGATCTGATCCTTGCCATCAATGCCAAGCTTCTTCTCAACCTCAAGCTCAACAGGAAGGCCGTGTGTATCCCAGCCTGCCTTACGAAGAACACGTCTGCCTTTCATGGTATGGTATCTGGGAATCATATCCTTGATTACTCTGGTAAGAACGTGGCCGATATGAGGCTTGCCGTTCGCAGTAGGGGGACCGTCGAAGAAGGTGTAGTTTTCTCCACCCTCGCGCATCTCGATAGACTTCTCAAAAACGCCGTTATCCTCCCAGAATTTTCTGGTCTGTTTTTCTCTTTCAACGAAATTCAGGTTCGTTGACACCTTCTCATAGATTTCCATAATGTATCTCCAATATAATTAATTTTTTAGTCAAGGCTCCCTTGTGTAAAGGGAGGCTAAAAAGAAAAGCCCCGACGGTCAAAAAACCATCGGGGCGCAAAAAGCACGGTACCACCCGAAATTACGAAGCAACACTTCGCATCTCATTACGCCTTAACGCAGCATACGGCGAGGCTTACTTAGTTTCAGCCACGCAACTCGGGAGTGATTTTCACAAAACCGACAGCAAAATCCTGCCATCAGTAAAGGGTTACTTACCTACGGCTCGCACCAAACGCCGTTTCTCTGCGCGCTTTTACCCTCGCTACTGTCTCCGTCACAGTTATTACCTCATTATTATAGATTATTATTTTTAAAATGTCAATACCCGACTAAACTTTTTTATTTACCTTTTTTATGATATTCCTCAAAAAGATCGTTTGGGGTACATTCAAGAATATCGCACAGAGCCTCAAGATTATCAAACTTTATTCCACTGGTCTCGTTGTTGATTATCTTATTGAAGTTCTGATAGCTAAGTCCAAGCTGAATATATAACCAATATTTCGTCTTTCCCTTTTCCTCAAGAATTTCCTTTATCCTCAGCTTCATTAAACTTCCTCCACTATCTTATGTACACATTACATACTTTTTTAATCATTATATAATATTAACCTCTTGACAAATAGACATTCGCATTATATAATGTATACATTAGATACCTTCAAAAAGAAGGTATACTTAAGGAGGACGAAATGAAAAGAAAATTAGCGTTATTCATCACACTTGCGCTTGCGGCATTGCTTCTGCTTACAGCCTGCAGCGGCGCAAAATTCGGTCTGCACAAGGTGACCTTTGATGCCGACGGCGGCGAGCTCGGATTCTTCGAGGGCAGCGCGCTTGTTCAGACCTACGGAATGGTAGATCTTCCCATACCCACAAAGGAGGGCTACGTATTTGAAGGCTGGTTTATCGGCGAGGGCGTAAACGAGGATCAGTTTACCGCAACCTCAATGGTAACAAGCGATATTACACTTAAGGCTAAGTGGAGAAAGGCGGAGTATACCGTAACATTCCTTGACCACTATGACAACGTTATCGCACGCGAAACCGTAAGTCACGGTGAAGCGGCAAATGCTCCTTCTGTTCCTCGTATAAGCGAGGAGCGTCTTAGATTTGATGCTTGGGATACCGATATTTCGGCTGTAAAGTCCGACCTTACCGTAAAGGCGCTTTATGTAATTGATGCTTACAAGATCACTTACGTTACAAACAACAGCCAGACAATTCCCGACACCTCTTATTTCTTCGATGAAACACCCGTAGCACCCGCCGAACCCGGTCTTGGTGGTCACTACTTCATCGGTTGGTATCTTGACGAGGCGTTTACAACCGAATATCATTTTGATGCTCCTCTTACCGAGGATATTACTCTCTACGCATACTTTAACGAAAGTATTCCTATCGAAACTCTTGATGACCTTCTTGCGATCCCCGAGCACTCCAACAACAAGTACTTCATCAAGAATGACATTGACTGTGAGGGTGCAGTTATTACCACATCGATCGTAGGCTTTACGGGCATGCTCGACGGTGAAGGACATACTATCTCTAACTTCGTTTATCAGCCTGCCCAAGCCGAAAACGTCGGTCTCTTCGCAACAAACGGCGGAACTATCAAAAACCTTAACTTTAAGGATTTCTCCTACACACTCGCTCATTTACATATTAGTTCAAACGTTGGCTTCCTTGTAGGAAACAATACGGGAACTATTGAGAATGTTCATATTACCAATGCATCAACCTCATTTGACCACTATGCATACTCCAGAGAATCTCACATTGCATATTATGGTAGTATTTCAGGAAATAACAGTGGAAATATAATTAATTGCTCAATCGCAGATAGTTCTATGTATTTTGATGTTCATGCCGAATCGTGGTATTCAGATTATCCCGAGTCGTATATTTACGGAGGCTCTCTTGTAGGAATTAATAAAGGAACCGTCAATAATTCCACATCCGAAATTAAAGCTACCACAAACATCACAAAAAATATAGTTCACGGTGGCTGGCCGTACTCCCGAATATATCTCGGTGGTCTTATTTCCATAAATGATAACGTTGTTAAAGAATGCAAGTCAACTCTCGAAGTAACTTCAACTGCCGGAGGAGATGGTAACAAGGGAGTATGCATCGGAGGATTTGTTGCTTACAACAATTCCGAAATTGAAAGCTGTTCTTCCACAGTAAATGCAAAAATTGACGCCAACCATAATAGTAGTGGAACCTCTGCATCAGGTTTTGCTTATGAGAATAAAGGAACTATTAAAAACTCTCACGCAAAGGCAGAAATCGAAAATGCATCCTCCAGTTCTATCTTCGGTGGCTTTGCTGCATACAACTATGGTGGAATTGTTAACTGCTACACTTACGGCAATATGAACGTTGGTGCAGCAACAGCTGGCAAGGGCGGATTTGCAGGATATAACAATGGCAGCATTAATTCCTGCTTTGCAGATGTAAACATCACTGCTACCGATGCCACACTGTACGGTCCCTTCGTTGGTAGTGCAGATACCGCATCATACATCACAAACTGCTACTATAATAATAAGTCCACCTTTATTACAAACGGCGAGCCTCAGGTATTCGATGTTACACACGCAGAAGCAACCGATCCTCTTAACCTTACTGATAAGGACTTTATCATAGGTACTCTCGGTTGGAGCGAGGATGTTTGGGAATTCGATCCCAACAAGTTCAACCATCCCACACTTAAATAAAAATTTCAAATGCCGTCTGTAAAACAGGCGGCATTTTCTTGACAAAAAGGATTATCAATGCTATACTTTAAGAAAAAACGGAGGTGGCGTATGCTTGATCGGGTAAAAATAATTGAAGAGCTTGAAAAACTTGGTGTTATTCCACCCGAGATAATTTTTTACGAGTCCACCGACTCCACCAACACGAGGGCGAAGGAGTATGCGAGGGAGAAGTACAGTGCCGAGAAGAGACCGGTTGTTTTTATCGCAAACGAGCAGACCGGGGGGCGAGGACGCCGTGGGCGCAGCTTTGTTTCGGAAAAGGGGGCAGGAATATATCTTAGCATACTTACCTATCCCGATGAACGCTGTGCAGATGCCACGGCTGCAACAGCAAGAGCGGCAGTTATGCTGTCAGAAGCTATCGAATCGCTGTGCGACTGCAGTATAAAGATAAAATGGGTTAACGATCTGTACCTCGGTGGCAAAAAGCTTGCCGGAATTTTAACCGAGGGAGAAATGGGAGAGAATGGAAAAATCGCCTATCAAGTGGTCGGAATGGGAATAAATGTTTACAAAAATGCTATTTCCGAGGAGATTTCTCACATTGCCACATCTCTTGAGAGCGAAACAAATAATCCACCCGACAGATCTGTTCTCGTCGCAAAAATAATCGAGAAGTTCTTTACAGAGCAGAGCGACTGCTACCGGAAATACAAGGCGCGCTCCTTTATTATCGGTAAGACCGTAACAGTAATCAAGCTTACCGAAAGCTATGAGGCAAAGGTGCTCGACATAACCCCCGACTTTTCGCTTTTAATAGAATGCGACGGCAAACAGGAACGCCTTTTCACAGGTGAAATCAGCCTAAGGGTGAATGAAAAACAGTAAATTCTGAAGGATAAAACGGTTTGAATTCAAGCCGAGAGATAACAAAAACCGACATAACAGCCTTGCGTAATGTGGCAATTTGCTGATAAGTCGGTTTTGTTTTTATTCCTTTTTCGCTTTTGGTTCAATCACAACGCTTACCTTTTCGATACCGTAGTGCTTGAAAAGTCTTATATCCTCTTTTGTGATTCTCTCGCCACTCATTACAATGGGAACGGCAGGAGGACAGGATACCAGAGGTGCAGCGCAGATGCGTCCCAGCGAATTTTTCGCCAGAATCACCCTGCTGGGTGCAAAGGTAGCCTCGCGAATTGTCATCGCCTGCTCATGAGCTATAGGCAAAGCGTATATGGGATCGGGAACACACCTCTCCCCTTCGTAAGCATCAAGCGCCACGAGCAATCGTTGGATATCCTCGTCGGTATTCCGTGGTGAAAGCATAAGAACGGTGTACTCAAAGTCTGAATATTCGGGCTCTATTCCCCGGCTGCGAAGGTGTTCTGCAAGCTCCTTCCCCACTCTGATGGCTATTTTGAATGGCTCTACCTTATTCATTCCGAAAAGATCATCATAATTAAGCTTATAGCCTAACGCCCTGATTTTACTCTTCAGCTCCTCCATCTTTATTTCAAACTCTTTAATTTCCTCAGCATAACCGTTTGCAAGCATTTCATTACACAAATCAAGCGAAGCAAGCGTCAGATAGGAAGGACTCGTTGAGGCAAAAAGCTTAAAAGCGCCTCTCGCCCTCTCGATATACTTTGGATATTTTTTTGAGATATGCAGATATGCACCACCCGTCAGCACAGGCAGCGTCTTGTGCGCAGAATCAACACACATGGCAGCCCCTAGAGCTATAGGATGAAAATCCGTCTTCAAGAACTTCAAATACGCACCGTGAGCATTATCTACAATAATCGGAATCTTAAGCCAGCGACAATACCTGAAAATAGTTTCTATATTGGTCATGTTACCAAGATAGTCAGGCGAGGTGATATAGACGGCAGTGGGAATTTTTCCGAGATTTTCGACGCCGGTCTGAACGTCGCGTGGATATATGGTACCGGAGCAGAGATGTATCTGCTCGTTATACTGCATCCACAAAACGTCGATATCCAGCATTGCTGCTGCGTGAATAAATGAAACGTGAGCATTTCTGCTTGCAAGAATAATCGGACGTTCGCCCTCTTTCCTGTCGGCTGTAACAATGGCAAGCATAGCCTTTATCGCAAGGGTCGAGCCCTCGGTGGAATAGAAGCTGTGCCCGGTGTCGTAAAGCTCGGTGAGATTATTTTCGCTCTCCTCGATAATTCCCTCGGCAGAATAAAGCACGTCTGCACCCTTAACCTCGGTTATATCATACATCTCGCAGCCAAGCTGCCCCACGCCCTTGTGACCCGGCATATGAAAACGCGTGGTCTTGCTCTCGGCGTATTTTTTTACAAAATCATAAATTGGTGTTGTCATTCTTCTGAGTTTGCTATATTTAGCATCACGGCGCACTCAATCCTCTTCTTGAACAGCTCGCAGCCATATTTATACACACCACCGATAGAGCCGGTCGCATGATAGGAGTTGGCAGCACAGCCACCCGAGCAGTAAAGACGTGCCCAACAATCCTTACACTCCTCACGGGCATAGGCATTGCAAGAACGGAACTCGTCCTGAACCTCGGTGTTCTTCACACCGTTCCAGATGTCACCCAAGCTATACTTCTCGTCACCCACGAACTGATGGCAGGGGAAAAGCTCACCCCAAGGAGTTACTGCCATATATTCGGTACCCGAGCCACAACCGGTAATGCGCTTATAGATACAGGGGCCGTGCTTCAGGTCGATCATATAGTGATAGAAGGTAAAGGGGCGTCCCTCTCTCTTTCTCTTTATCATTTCCTTGGCAAGTATCTCATACTGCTCAAAGAGCTTCGGAAGATCCTCATCCGTCAATGCGTAAGGATCGCCGGGAGGACAAACAACAGGCTCCATAGAAAGCTCGGTAAAGCCAAGATCTGCCATGTGGAAAATATCGTTGGTAAAGTCAACGTTGTTATGCGTATAAGTACCACGCACGTAGTATCCCTTACCACCTCGGCTCTCAACAAGTCGCTTGAAATTAGGAACTATGGTATCATAGCTTCCCTTACCGGCATAGTCAACACGGAAATGGTCGTTGACTTCCTTTCTTCCGTCAAGCGAGAGAACCACGTTGTGACACTCTTTATTAAGGAACTCAATCATCTCGTCGGTAAGAATCATACCGTTGGTGGTATAGGTAAACCTGAAGTTCTTTCCACGCTCTCCCTCAACCGAACGTGCGTACTCAACAAGACGCTTCACCACGTCAAAATTAAGCGAAGGCTCGCCACCGAAGAAGTCTACCTCCAGATTGCGTCTTGTACCCGAGTTTTCCATAAGGAAATCGAGAGCACGCTTACCAACCTCGAAGGACATAAGAGCCCTCTCGCCCTGATACTTACCCTGGCTTGCAAAGCAGTATGAGCAGTTAAGGTTACAGGTGTGAGCAACGTGAAGGCAAAGTGCCTTTACCACCTTGCTGTTATTTTTGAAATTGGTAGCAAGACCCTCATAGGCATCAACCGAGAAGAGCTTACCTGCCTCCTCAAGCGATCTGACGTCCTCGATGCATTCGAGAATCTCACCCTCGTTTACGTCATCAAGATGACCGTATCTTTTCATTATCTCGCCAACAATTTCCTCAGGCGAGTGTGTCTTATACATAGCGATAATATCATATGCCACCTCATCAACCGTATGTACCGATCCCGATGCTGTGTCAAGAACTATGTTATATCCGTTTAATTTATACTGATGTACCATTTCTTCTCCGTTCTTATAAAGCCCCATACACAGGGGGCAAAACTAAAGGCGTCGCACAGTAAGCGACGCCCTTGTCTTCGGTGCGGACAAACCGCGAGTGAATAAATTACTTCTGGTTCTTATTCTCGCACTGCTGGTTTGCAACGCCACAAGAGGTCTTGCAAGCAGACTGGCAGGAAGTCTGGCACTCGCCACAGCCACCGTTCTCTACGGTCTTTGCAATATCCTTAGTTTCAATAGTGTTGATTCTCTTCATTTTATAAATCCTCCGATTTGAGTTTATAGATTAACATTGTTATTATAGCATAAGATAAAAATAATGTCAATACTATAATTAATTTTTATTTTACCTCAAGGTAAATATAGCTCTGTGCCAGGCCGTCGGAGGTTTTAAGATAACACATCATTCTGTACTCACCACGTCCGAGCTCTGCTCCATCGGGAATCTGCTCGCCATTCCTGTATTCAAGAACTGCACCTGCAAAGGGAGCACCGTACTGAAGAATTTCCCTGATAGCTATTCTCTCAAGCTCCTTCGCAGTATAGCTGTCCTTGGTGGCACTTACGGTCAAGTTATGGAAATTCTTGATAACATATTTTACGTGAAGATTGCCGTCTACACTAAGCACGTTAATATCCATAGCGGTCGACTCAAGCTTCTCATTATAGGTGGAGAAGGAGCCAATCTTTACCATCTCGGTAACCCTGATGCCACTATCGGCACCTGCACCGTAAACCACCAGGGCGTAATCTCCCTCGTGCAGATTCTTTGGTACGGTAAAGCTGCCTGATACAGAGAGAGTGATTGCATCGCCGTTATACTTGGTTTTTACAGCGTTGCCACCAACAAGGGGAACCACGTTTACACTGCTGGGATTACCGTTCTCATCGCATAGCGCCAGAGCAATCTTAAGGGTATATTCCTTTCCGGACTCGAGGAGAGTATTTCCTAAAACCTGTGTGCTGATATTTCCAATAGTAATCACACCGTCGGAATATTCGTTTGCAGCTACATCAAGTATACCGAGATTCTCAAAATGAACACCGTCATCAAGTCGCTGTCTGATAAATGCAGTTTCAAAGTCCTTTGCCTCGTCAAAATCTGCTTTCGCCTTATCGATCTGCTCAAGGAGAGCGTTGTTTGCTGCCATAAAGTTCTCTACCGAGGACAGCTTATAGCCGTTCCACTCGAAAATACTGCCAAATTCCTTGCCAACAAGAGATGCGTGCTCAATACCACCTGCCATAGTTTCCACATCACCGCGAAGGGTAAGTCCCATATCGCCAAGATGGTTAACAAGTCTTGTGAGCGCCGAGCGAAGCGAAACATCCTCGGTATCCATATCGGTTCGGAAGTTCAGTTCGCCACCGTAGGTCTCTGTTAAATAATCGTACTGTACGAAACCGTTAGAGAAACGGATATCATCTTCACTGCTATAGTCACTCCCGTAGCTGCCCTTAACGGTATTTATCACGTTAATCATACCGGAGTCTGTAATACCTTCCTCGCCAATATGCGCCTCATCACCACCTACCGAAACAAGTCCACTTGAAATAGCTGAAAGAGGAACGTCGAAGGAGTACCGATCGCCACTCATCATAGCAGTAATAAGCTCACATCCGTTTTCCATATCAACAACGGTAAACATCATTGAATTAGGCTGATTCGGTGTTAAGGCCTCAGTTCTCTCATTCGACAGGGTGACGAATGCTGCGCAACCAAGTCCGTCCTTAATAATCATGGTGGTAAAGCTGGCATCAATAATACCGTTTTCTCTCGTAACGTAGCCAAATCTTGTGATCATCCAGTATCCACGGGTGTTCTCCATAATAAAGTAATCGCACATACCTTCTGAATTAATATTGTAGGTCTCATAACGCTCGCCGGGGATACAAAGGAACTTACCCTTGCCACTTGTGCCGTCATCGTAATCTATAAAGGAGTACATCTCATAGACATTATTAGCATTCTCATCGGTATATCTGTAGATAACGTCGTCCTGAGCGCCACCACCGGTTACAAGAAGCATATCGCGACTCTCAAATACGCGAAGCATATGCTTTTCAAAACCGACCTGAACCCATTTGTCCACGATTCCGACTCTGTTTTTCATATTGTCAATATCCTTAGAAGCATGTGCTGCATAATTCTGAGTATTCAGAACAAAGGACTCAAACTGACTTGCAACGCTGTTATCTATTGCGAAATCGCTCCATGTATACTTAGTGCTCCTATTGCCTCTGTCGGCATAATAGGTTGGAAGGCTGACCTCCCTCTCAAAAGAGGACGTATTCAAAAAACCACCCAACCCCAGATCAATATCATGGCTGAGAATCTCTGCATCAAGTCGCTCGTTTGCCAGCAGCAGCTTTGCAGCCTCGGTGCCACCCTTAACCTTTTTGCATCCACTCAGCATAGATGTCATACCAAGCATCAATGCAACCACTAAAACCATAGATACTATTTTTTTCATAATTTTATCTCCTTATATAGGCTTATTTTTATTCTTTTTTCCGTTAATGATCTCCTCGTACATAGACTCGGTAGTATCGTTTACAAAATTAATAAATTCGGAGAGGATTTGCTGACCCATACTGCGATAGTCCATCGAAAGCGCCTTGTTGATCTTATCCTTCCTTATCTCCTCCGGAACGTTGTATATCATCATAAGCGCATTCAGCGCCCCGGATATTCTCACGTCAAGAGGAGATGAGCTTTCGGTAGTCATCAGTGTGGAATACTCGATTCCGGAAATCAGCGTTTCTGCTTCAAGGAACTGCGTTTCATTCCAACCTATGCAATACTCACCGAAAATCTCATGTGCTCTCTCAGCATCGTTCTTACGGATTTTCTCAAGAGTCAGTGGGTGAGTATATGAGGATATATAAAGGTCGCGAGCAATTTCGCTCGCCTCACAGGCAGCAGCCATCGTAGTAAGCTCGAAGCATATCGCCATAAGCTGACTTGCGCCCTCGTCGGTCACACGCCCGATAAGCTTCCATTGGAAGTCGCAGAGCATATCCACCACCTCGCAAAGCAGATGATCCTTGGTAGGAAAATAGAACATCAGATGACCGGGACTTATCTCAAGCTCGGCAGCAATCGCTCTTATCGTCGTCTTTGAATATCCGTCCTCCAGAAACATCCTCGATGCCACCTTGATGATCTCATATTTAGTAATATTGCCCTTACGATGAATTGCCACTTTAACTGTCCTTCTTTCTGCGTTTTTAGAATGTGTTCTAATTCTAAATTAATTATAGAACATATTCTATTATTTGTCAATAGCTTTTTAAATAAAAAATAACAATTAATCATTTTTGTCAAATCTACTAAAAAAACACCGTAAAAGCAGGCAAAAACCCCACTCTTACGGTGAAATATTACTATATTTATTTAATTTTCTATCTCTCGAAGCGCTTTTTTGAACTGAATAGCGAACAGCACTGCCGTGAAGGTTACGGCTAAGGTATCTGCAATAGGCTCGGCGAGGTAAACTCCCGTCGTCCTCATCTCTCCTTCAAAGAACAATGGAACGATATAGATTAACGGAAGGAGCAGCACAAATTTTCGCATTATGGCAACAGCCATAGATGACAGTGCCTTACCAAGCGAAACAAAGGTCATCTGGCATGCCACCTGTATGCCGAAGATACCGATAACTGCACAGTAAATACGCAGTGCGCTTTCGGTATAATCAAGGTATGCCACGTTTGATGTAAAGATTGCAGCGAAGGCGCGTGGGAAAATCATTATCAGAGCCCAAAGCGTCAATGAATAAACAAGGCTGGAGGTCAAAAGAATTCTAAATATTCCCTTTACACGCTCTTTATTTTTTGCCCCGTAGTTATAGCTGATTATAGGCTGGGCACCCGAAGCAAGTCCCTGCAACGGAAGCATGGCAAACTGCATTACACTTGTCAGAACGGTCATAGCACCCACGGCAATATCACCACCGTAATTATAAAGCGATGAATTAAAGCAGATGGAAATGACGCTTTCGCTTGCCTGCATAATAAAGGGAGCAAGGCCCAATGCGATACAAGGCAATACCAGCTTTAAATCAAGACGAATGCTGCTTTTCTTAAGGCGAAGAATGCTATTTTTGCTATGAAGGAAGAATATTACCCACGCACACGAGATCGCCTGTGAGATGATCGTAGCGAGAGCTGCTCCACTAACGCCCATATCAAAGAGGAAGATAAATATCGGGTCGAGAATAATATTTGCAATTGCACCGATAACTACGGTAAGCATACTCATTTTTGCATAGCCCTGCGCCGTAATATATGCATTCATACCTAATGTAAGCTGAACGAATATCGTACCTATGGAATATATACTCATATATTCGGTTGCGTAGCCTATAGTGTTTTCACTTGCACCGAAGGCGAGAAGCATTGGCCTATGAAAAACAAGCATAACTGCCGTCAGGACAGCCGAGATAATACATTGAAGTGTAAAGCAAGCACCCATAGTACGCTCTGCAGACTCATAGTCACCCTGCCCCATAAAAATCGAAGCTCTCGGCGCGCCACCCGAGCTGATAAGCGCAGCAAAGGCAGAGATGATCATTATCAGTGGCATGCATACGCCAACACCCGTCAGTGCAAGCTCACCTATCTCATCCATGTGACCGATATATACACGGTCAACCACGTTGTAAAGCAGGTTGATTATCTGTGCAGTAATGGTAGGCAAGGCGAGACGGAATAAAAGTCTGCCAAGTGGATCTTTTCCTAAAAATTCGTTATTATTTACGTTTACGCCGTTCATATGATTAACTTTTTATTGTTTCCTTTATTATGATTTCGCAGTTTTTTTCTTCGGTATCATAGATGATCTCACCGATGGATGTAGCAACTATTCTGCCACTCAAGGGATTTTTTACGCTGTCTATATGTCCTGTCACATCGGCATCTACGCTTGACAGCTCAAATGACAGGTCACAGTCATACATTTTGCAGTTGATAAGCTTAAGATTCTCACAGTAACAGAATGGCTGAGTGCCGGTGATCGTACAATTTTCAAGCGTAAGGTTCTTGGAATACCAACCGATATATTCTCCCTTTATCGTGCAATTGCGAAGCGTCACACCGTTCGCATGCCAGAAGGCATCCTTGCTGAAAAAGTGAGAGTTCTCAAACACCGAATTCTCTATGTACTGAAAAGCATATTTGCCTTCAAAATCCACCAGATCAAAACGGATGTTTTTCGAGCGAAGCATACAGTAAAAGCTGTTGATAGAACAACCTACGGCACAGATATCAGAGCAGAACCAACCGAACTCATCGGAAAATACACTGCAATCGGTCATACGAATATCTTCGGACTCTCGCAGCGCCTTAGGACCGTGAATTTTCGTATTATTCATATTGATCGCTCTTGAATACCAAAGAGCAGCACGGCAGCCAGAGGTCATCTCGCTGCTTCTGATATCCAGATCGTAGCAATGCCAGAAGGGATAGCGCAGGTTGAAATAACAGCTCTCTGCCCTGATGCTCTCTGCCTCCTTGAATGCGCTCTCGCCGTCAGCCGGGCCGTCAATCCTACAGTCACGCAGCCATATATCAAGCTCACCGTAAAATGCACGCTCGGCATCAAAGGATAAATTCTCTATACATTTCATAATTCACCTACAAAATAAATATTTATTATATAGTAACACACTTAAAATAAAATTTCAATATTTTTTTGCGAATTCCCCTTGACAAACGATAAAATGTCTGTTATAATTGTATAGCATTTGACGGAAGGTTAGCTCAGTTGGGAGAGCATCTGCCTTACAAGCAGAGGGTCACAGGTTCGAGCCCTGTACTTTCCACCAAAGCTTAGAGCCTTAGGCTCTAAGCTTTCAATTTTACTACTCGGCTTGGTAGCTCAGTTGGTTAGAGCGCTAGCCTGTCACGCTAGAGGTCGTGGGTTCGAGCCCCATCCGAGTCGCCACATTTTTATATCAGTCATTACCGGCTCGAACAGAGGAGGTAGTGAATGACAGTCCGGTGGACTGTCAGAGCCGACGGCGACCAAGACGCGCAGTTCGCGTCGCGACCGAGCCCCATCCGAGTCGCCATTTTAAAAATCAATACCTGCGGATTTAGCTCATTTGGTAGAGCGCCACCTTGCCAAGGTGGAGGTGGCGGGTTCGAGCCCCGTAATCCGCTCCAAAATAAAAACCGTACCCAAAGAGGTACGGTTTTTGTTTTGGACGGGAATGGGGCTTTCGTCGCACCAAAGCGACGATTAGCCCTTAAGTTTGCCTCGCAAACTTAACGTGTTGCTTCGCACCAAAGCGAAGCAACGCAGCGTAATACCGCTCTCAAGGACACTCCTTGTGGGTGTCCTTTTGTTTTGGACGGATAGGGGCGTCCACCCACCAAGAACCCTTTGGGTTCTGCGGATTCTCTCCCGTCTGCTTTTGTGTCGTCGCACTTCGCCTCGATTCGCTCGGCTCGTCCGACTCGCAACGCGAGACATCGCTTCACGAAAAATAGTTCTCAACTATTTTTCCCTCGCTCTCCCCGTAATCCGAGTGCCTCACCACAATGCTTGTTGGAGTTTTCATCGCACCAAAGCGAAGCAACGCAGCGTAATACCGCTACAAAAAGTAATAGAAAGACTATTAATTTTATATAAATTATAGAAGGACACCCACGTAGGTGTCCTTTTTGGGTTATTACTACGAAAGACTCTTCAGCGTTTCCATTACGTAGTCGCCGAACTCGTGGCAGGTTGCGCCGGTGGGACGGCCGGTGATAACGAGCTTTTTCTCCTCAAAGGTACAGACGTCGAGGGCGCGTTCAAGTCTGTCGGCGCGATCCTGATATCCTATATGCGACAGGAGCATTACGCAGGCACGAAGCATCGAGCAGGGATCGGCATAAATGTCTCTGCCCTCCTTCACCATTCTGGGTGCCGAGCCGTGAATTGCCTCAAACATGGCATACTTTTTACCGATATTGGCACAGCCTGCCGTACCTACGCCACCCTGAAATTCAGCAGCCTCATCTGAAATAATATCGCCGTAGAGGTTTGGCAAAAGGAGAATCTGAAAATCTGCGCGACGCTTCTTATCCACCAGCTTTGCCGTCATAATATCAGCATACCACTCATCTGTGGTGATCTCGGGATAAAGAGCAGCTACCTTATGACAATCCTCAAGGAAGTTGCCGTCGGTGGTCTTGATGATATTCGCTTTTGTAACAAGCGACACACGGGTGCGACCGTTCTTTCTCGCATAGTCATAGGCAATTCTGGCAATTCTGTCCGAGCCCTGCCTTGTGGTGATGGTGAAATCAACAGCAAGATCCTCCGTTACGTTAAAGCCCGACGATCCAACGGCATATCCACCCTCGGTATTCTCACGGAAGATGCACCAATTTATACCCTCCTCGGGAACTTTTACGGGTCTGATATTTGCAAAAAGATCCAGCGCCTTACGCATAGCCACGTTTGCAGACTCGATATTCGGCATACCATCACCCTTCTGTGGCGTGGTGGTGGGACCCTTCAGAATTACATCACACGCCTTCAGCTCTGCCATAACGTCATCGGGAATAGCCTTGCCACAAGCGATACGGTTTTCAATGGTAAGTCCATCTATTACGCGAAACTCAACCTTGCCACTCGAAACAAGATCAGAAAGCATAAATTCAAGCACTCGCGCTGCTTCTTTCGTAATGATCGGGCCAATACCGTCACCACCACACACACCGATTTTTATTGTATCGAGTGATGAGTAGTCGGTAAAGTCTCCCTGTGCCTTCATATCCTCAACTCTTTGAAGCTGCTTTTCAAGAATTGCCCTGAATTTTTCACACGCTTCATCAAGATTTTTTGTATAATCAATCATTTTTGTAAACCTCGCTTTACATTATCCTTTGTTTTTAGTATAATTCAGCATTCCTCCTGCAAGAAGGATCTCTCGCTGTCTATCGGAAAGATTAAGCAGGAGTGGAATCTTTTCATCACGCTCACCAACCGTGAGATAAGCTAACTTCTCACCATTTATTGCCTCACGGAAGCCGATTATGCTTACTCTGTCACCCTGCATAAGCCTTTCATAGTCATCTTCATTTTGAAGAAGGAGTGGAACAATGCCGAAATTAATAAGATTTGCAACGTGGATACGGGCAAAGCTTTTTGCAATAACTGCCCTGACACCCAGATAAAGTGGAACAAGAGCTGCATGCTCACGTGAGGAGCCCTGGCCGTAGTTATGTCCACCGAGAATTATTCCACCGTCACTCGCCTTCGCTCTCTCGGGGAAGGTGGGATCACACACGGTAAAGCAGAACTCTGAAAGCTTAGGCACGTTGGAACGGTAGGGCAGAATTTTTGCTCCCGCAGGCATGATATGGTCGGTGGTTATATTGTCGCCGACCTTAAGGATCAGGTTGCATTCAAGCTCCTCATCAGGAGCTTTTCCTTTAGGAATAGGCTTAATATTGGGGCCTCGCTCAACCGTCACATCCCCTGCATACTCCACCGATGCAGGAAGCTCAATAAGATTATCGTTTACCGTAAAGCTTTCCGGAATAACGATTTTTGGCGCAACGCCAAGCGAGGTGGGGTCTGTAAACACGCCCGAGATAGCAGAGGCTGCTGCAGTTTCCGGTGAAACAAGATAAACTCCCGCATCGGCAGTGCCTGAGCGAGCAAGAAAGTTTCGATTAAAGGTTCGAAGGCTGATTCCCTTCGATTTTGGAGAAAATCCCATACCTATACAAGGTCCACAGGCGCATTCAAGAATCCTTGCCCCCGCTGCAATAAGATCAGCAAGAGCACCACACTCAGCAAGCATAGTATAAACCTGCTTTGAACCGGGCGAGATAGACAGTGATACATCAGGATGAACCGTCTTGCCCTTAAGAATTGCTGCCACGGTAAGCATATCCGAAAGAGATGAGTTGGTACAGGAGCCGATACAAACCTGGTCTATCTTCATTCCCGATAGAGAGGAAACAGCCTTTACGTTATCCGGACTGTGAGGACAGGCTGCAAGAGGCTTAAGCATAGAAAGATCAATGGTATACTCTGCGTCATATTCGGCATCCGGGTCGGGATAAAGCTCTGTAAAATCAGACTCCCTGCCCTGCGCACGAAGAAAGGCAAGAGTATTTTCATCCGACGGGAACACCGAGCTTGTTGCGCCAAGCTCTGCTCCCATATTTGTTATCGTTGCTCTCTGTGGCACGCTGAGTGTCTTTACACCCTCGCCACCATATTCAATAACCGAGCCAACGCCCCCCTTTACTCCGAGGAGGCGAAGCACCTCTAAAATAACGTCCTTTGCCGACACGTAATCGGGAAGCGAGCCTACCAGATTAATCCTGATAACCCGAGGCATTGTAATATAATAAGCGCCACCACCCATGGCAACGGCAACGTCAAGTCCACCTGCTCCGATACCAAGCATACCGATGCCTCCTGCAGTGGGTGTATGACTGTCAGAGCCGATCAGGGTTTTGCCGGGTATACCAAAGCGTTCAAGGTGCACCTGATGGCATATTCCGTTACCGGGTCTTGAAAAACGGATGCCGTGTTTTTTTGCAACCGTCTGAATGTATCTGTGATCGTCGGCATTCTCAAATCCGGACTGAAGCGTATTGTGGTCTATATATGCCACCGATAGCTCTGTCTTTACCCTGTCTATCTCCATCGCCTCGAGCTGAAGATATGCCATTGTACCCGTAGCATCCTGGGTCAAGGTCTGATCGATACGCAGGGCAATCTCCTCGCCCTTCTTCATCTCACCCGAAACAAGATGATTTTTTATTATTTTTTCTACTATTGTGTATCCCATTTTATATCTCCTAAATGTCGCTGACCGCAAGAAGATTATTTAACGCTGCCTCAATGTGTGACGAGGTAAGTCTGTCTGCCTCTTCTGCATCACCACGTTCTATAGCGGCTAGAATCTCCTTATGCTCTGCAGCAGATTTTTCAAGTCTATCTACCACAGCAAGCGAACGTTTTCTATAAAAATGAATGTTTCTGTGTAGCTCAGAAAGTGTTTTGCACAGCAGTCGATTCCCCGAAGCGTAATAAATTATACTATGAAACTCCGAGTCAAGCTCTTTAAGATGATCGGCATCACGCTTTTCAATATAAAAATCGGCAAGATCTAACGTATCGTGAAGTCTTTTTATATCCTCGGTGGTAATTCTCCTTGCTGCCTCGGCAGAGGCAAGTCCCTCAAGTCGCATTCTGATTTTGTAAATATCAATAAGCTCCTCACGACCTATACCCATAACAATCGCACCACGATTTGGATAAATCTCAATAAGTCCCTCCTCGGCAAGGCGGTGTAGCGCACCGCGAAGAGGCGTTCTGCTTACACCAAGTCTTTGGGACAGGGCGTTTTCTGTAAGCGTTTCTCCTCGCTTAAGCTTACCCGATAATATTTCATCCTCAAGTGTCAAAAAAACCCTTTCCTCAAGAGATTTTGCATTTTTGTCAACTATCATTTACTTATTCTCCTTATAATCAGGATAGAATCTATTGATTATTTCCATAAGCTCCTCATTACCCATAAGGGTTGTTCTGCCATCCTCATAAAGCTTATCTATCTCCTCCTTAACCTTAATAACAAGGGGGGATTGCTTTGTCAACGCATCATCACCCAAAAGATCAAGGTGCTTATTTATCCAATAAGCGATACCCGCAGTACCAGAGGTGTTTGAAATTGCGACCTCAGCCTGGCGATTAAGAATCTTCTCGGTGTCGAAAATATTATAAATCTCGGTATCCTTCATAATTCCATCAGCGTGAATACCCGCGCGAGTAAGATTGAAGGCAGATCCAACGAAGGGAGTCATAGGTGGGATTTTATAATTCAGCTCGCGCTCAAAATACTCTGCAATCTCGGTAATAACGGTTGTATCCATTCCATCTGTTGTTCCGCGAATGGCGGCGTATTCCATAACCATAGCTTCAAGTGGAATATTTCCTGTTCTCTCACCTATACCGAGAAGAGAGCAGTTTACACCGGATGCACCGTAGAGCCAAGCGTTTACCGCATTTGTAACACCGTGATAAAAATCATTGTGACCGTGCCACTCCAGCATATCCGAGGAAACGTCGGCATAATGGTGCAGACCATAAACTATACCTGGTACACTTCTCGGCAGAGCAACGCCGGGATAGGAAACGCCATAGCCCAAAGTGTCGCACATTCTTATTTTTACAGGAATGCCTGCCTCGTCAGAAAGCTCGTGCAGAGCGTTTACAAAGGGAACAACAAAGCCGTAAAAATCGGCACGTGTAATATCCTCAAGGTGACATCTCGGACGAATACCAGCATCAAAGGCACGCTTAACTACGCCAAGATAATGATCCATAGCCTCACCACGGGAAAGACCAAGCTTTTTGAAAATATGATAGTCCGAGCAGGAGACAAGTATACCCGTCTCCTTAATGCCAAGATCGTGAACCAGCATAAAGTCCTCTTTCTTAGCTCTGATCCAGGTTGTTACCTCGGGAAACTTATAGCCGAGATCCATACAGCGAAGCAGCGCTTCCCTATCCTTCTTGGTATAAACGAAGAACTCAGACTGACGAATAACTCCCTTCGGGCCACCAAGTCGATGAAGCATCTTATACATCTCTACTATCTGATCTGCCGTATATGGCGCGCGCGACTGCTGACCGTCACGGAAGGTGGTATCGGTAATCCATATCTCCTCCGGCATACAGAGAGGCACGCGACGGTGGTTGAAGGCAACCTTAGGAATCTCGTCATATGGGTAAATCTCACGGTAAAGGTTAGGCTCGTCAACGTCCTGAAGCGAGTATTTATACTGGGACTGCTCAAGCAGGTTCGTGTGTCTGTTCTTATCAAGCATCTTGTGGCTTTCCTTTCGAAAATAGATTTTGTATACTTGTATACAATCTGATTATGAGTATATTATAGTATATGTTTATTGATTTGTCAATAGTTATTTTTGTTATTCTGCTTTTAATGGAAGCATTGGTCTGCTCGAAGGATCGACTATAATTAAACAAAAAAAAGAGCCCGAAACCGAGCTCTTTTGCTATAAATAAAACTTTATCTTATTTCATCCCAGAAATCCTTTGTATCTGCCGATACGCCAAGAATAAACATAGAGTAATCTTCGTTTATGGAGTAATAAATGTGACATTTGTTTTGTTTTATGTTGAAAAATTCTGGATAATATACCATAGTGGTATAAAGATACGCCCTTGCATTTTCACCCTCGGTCACGTAAAGCTGATAAACCGTAGAATAATCCTCCGATGCAAAAACGTACGTAGTGCTTTTCAAGTATAATCCCTCGTCATTACTTTCACTTACATATTCATCTATAGCAGTATATCCCTTATTTTCTATTGATTTGAGAATATTATCCTTTGTTTTATCCGTATCTCTACGAGCGATACGCCAATGTCGATTATTCTTCTGAAGATTAATCTGCTCTTCGGATATGCCGATTTCCTTTGCAAATTCAATAATTTTTCGGTTATTTTCCTCGCTCAATCCGAAAATGACAGCGTTATCAATACGAATAGCCACAACGTAAGGGTTGTCAACCTTTATAAATGCATATTCTTCCTTAATATAACAGTGAGCTATCTTAGCGTCATCTATACTCTCAAAAATACCAATCAGAAAACCCGTTTCGTCGGCATACTCTATAAAATATCCTGCCTCAGGTATTATTTCACCAAATAAATTATACCCATTGGATGGTAACGGTTCCACGGCTCCACCATTGCTTTCAACTCTCGCACTATACTCCTCAATATCAAAACCAACGCCGTCGTATTCGGCAAAATTCGACCAGGTTTCCTGCATCGGCCCTGCACTACAGCCGAAAAGAGAAAGTAATATTACCGAAATCAACAAAAGGCAAATTGTTTTTTTCATGTTTTTCTCCCTTCAAAAAATGTTATTGCTATTACTATATATAGTATAAATCATTTATTTTTCGTTGTCAAGTGGATACAAAAAGACAGGCAAAGCGCTCGGTCTTTTCACAGTTATTTTTTCATATGCTCGCTTTTGGGATAGGGAAAATTGAGATAAAAAGGCCGCTTGCGACCCGAAGCTGTAGATAACTACTGCGAGTGGGAGCGAACGACTATTTTAGCTATTTTTCACATTTCAAGAGCTCGCTTTTGGGATAGGGAAAATTTGGATAAAAAGGCCGCTTGCGACCCGAAGCTGTAGAAAACTACTGCGAGTGGGAGCAAACGGTCTTTTTAGCCAATTTTAACATTCCAAAAGTTAGTCGATGGTCATATCCATCTTTCTCCTCAGAATCTTACGGAGTGTATTCTTGGGGAACTCCTCCTCACGAACCTTTACAAGACCTATCTTCTTATAGGGAACTGCTGTCTTGTTGTATTCGTTTACGAACTTCTGGAAGTATGCTTTTGCATCGGTGATGCCCTTTTCCTCAAGGAATGCCTTGTCGGGATAGATCTCTGCAACAATGGTATTGAAGGTAATACCACGACGGGACTTACCCTCGTATACTACGATATCAACAAGGCCGGGCGTAGCACTGAGTGCGTCCTCAATCTCCTCGGGATATACGTTCTTACCGTTAGAAAGAATGATGATATTCTTGAATCTACCTGTAATATAGAGGATTCTGTCACCCTCTTTGGTTATTTCCATTTTACCTGCATCGCCGGTACGGAAGTAGCCGTCCTCAGTAAAGGCTTCGGCATTTGCCTCGTCGTTCTTATAGTAGCCAAGCATTACGTTAGGACCCTTAACCTGAATCTCACCCTCGCCGTTTTCGTCAGCGTCTGCGATACGGCAGTCAACGATGGGAAGAACGGGACCAACGCTCTTGGGAACGATGTAGTTGTTATGGTTTACCGCAAGAATAGGCGCACACTCGGTGATACCGTAGCCGTTAAGAACCTTAACACCCAGACCGTCGAAGAGCTCTGCCATCTCCTGATTAAGAGGAGCGCCACCCGAAATAATCATATTAAGCTCACCACCGAAGGCAGCGAGAACCATTTTCTTAAAGAAACCGTCGAAGGGCTAAAGACCGATCTTGTGACAGCTCTTGTTAAAGGAAATAAGACCCTTCATAAGACCTGCAACAAACTTACCCTTTTCGTCAATACCCTTGAGAATTCTTCTGTAGAAGGTCTCAACGTAGAGAGGAACGGCAACAAGGTGACCCGGCTTATGCTCCTGAAGCTCCTTAAGAATATACTTAACGCCTGAAGAAATATACACGTCACAGCCGATGCAGTTCTGTCCGTAGATAGATACAGAAGAACCGTAGGTGTGGTGGGGAGGAAGAACGTTCATACACTTAACCGAGAAATCGATAAAGGGGATAACGTCTGCAAGGTCGGACATAAAGTTGCGCTGGGAGAGCATAACACCCTTGCCCTGTCCGGTTGTACCCGAGGTAAACACAAGCTCTGCAAGCGCATCGGGATCAATAGGCGCATCGTAGTAAAGCGAGGGGTTTTCCTTAAACTTCACTGCACCTGCCTCACGCCATGCAAGAAGGCTGTCCTCACCGTCGCCGTTAAGGAACAGGGGGGCAGGCATACCAAGCTCGGTAGTAATATACTCACCTTTTTCTCTTATGTCAAGGTCACACATAAGAAAATCACACTCACCACTTCTCACGGTCTCGAGCAGATCCTCCTTTGACCAGTCACGGTCGAGGGGAACCCAGACAGAACCAACAGCCATCGTTGCGTAGTAGCTCTGAATAAGGTTGTAGGTATGCTTACCGATAACGCAGATCTTCTTACCCTGAAGACCTCTTGCAACAATCTCGGTAGCGAGAGCGCGTACGTGGTCGCGCATCTGGTCGTAGGTAACGACCACGGCCTCTTTGTCATGAGGCTTGATTCTGTAACGGTAAGCAGGCTTACCTGCATAAATATTGCCAATATCCTCAACCATCTCTCGGATATTGAGATATTCCTTTTTCTCTCTTAATGCTTTTACTTTCATATTATTGAAATACCTTTCGTTCTTAATTCTCGGTTATCCGTACAGCTCTCCGCATAGCAGCCCGCCAGGATCGGGGGATGTCGGGAAGTGCTACGTCGGCTCTTATATCGGATTTCCTCGAAAATATTGTATAAACAGGAGTCCATACGTAGTAATAATATCACACGCACAGTATTTTGTCAAGTAAATCAAGCTTTATTGAGCTTTTGTTTGACATTTTATATAATTTTGTCAATTTTCGTAAATCTCAGAGCTTTTTGCGCTTATTTTTAAAGTAGGAGGAAAGAATTTCTGCACATTCCTCACCGAGAATTCCTCCCACAACCTCAGGATGATGGTTTAGTCCTGCCGAGTTTACGTCAAGAGCAGAGCCGAACGCACCGAAACGGTGATCTTTAGCTCCATAAACAACCCTTTCTATCCTCGCATTAATTATGGCGCCTGCACACATAACGCAGGGCTCCATCGTAACGTATAGCGTAACACCGGGCAGACGCCAGCCACCGAGAGCGCGACAGGCAGCCTCGATAGCAAGAATTTCGGCATGGTGAGTAGCGCATTTCGATTCCTCACGAGTATTCGAAGCACTTGCGATGATCTCCCCGTTACGAACTGCAACTGCGCCCACAGGAACCTCATCTCTCTCGGCAGCGAGAAGTGCCAGACGCATTGCCTCTCTCATAAATTTTTCATCATCAATATTTATTTTTTCCATAATCAACCTCGTCTTACAGAAGTGACAAAACTGCTATTGTCAGGGTCATAACAGCAAAAGCGAGCATTCCACCTGTAAATTTCACACCCTCGCCCTTCTCGCTTATCATCAGAAGCGCCATTTCATAGTCATCTTTTTTACGGAACATGGAAATAACCGACAATAAAGTAAGGCCGCCTATCCAAATGTAGAAGAAAATTATTATAGGCTCATACGGTGCAAACGACATGCTGACAGACAGCGCATTGTTGATAAAGTGGATAACTATAGACGGAATAACACTCTCGGTAGCCAGGTCGATAGCCATAAATATAAGGCCACCGACAAACGCATATGGAATGGTAAATAGCTCGTGATGTACCAATGCAAAGAAAAATGCAGAGATGAATATTGCTCCACGCTTTGAATAAGGGGCAAGCAGTCGCATGGGAACGTATCTGAACAATGCCTCCTCAAGTATAGCAGGAGCCAATGCATGGGTAAGCAGTGCGAGCAGATAAGAATCACCCATATCAATGCTGTTGGTCTTGCCCGTCAGTGTGAAAATCAAAAGCGAGGTAAGGTACGAAAGCAGTATTGTGACCGAAATCGTAGGAAAAACCAAGGGCCATGACAGCTTTATTCCCTCTACGTTTATGGTGAGGTATTCCTTCGGATCCGAAATCTCCTCGCGTACTGTATACAACGCGATGACTATCGGTACAATAAAGGCAAGATAATATATCAGCTCCGAAAGAAATCCCGAAGAGGCTCCCGAAGAGAAAAGTAATATTAAAAACAGTGTATAGCAAGAAGTAAGAATATTTATGTTTTTCCTCATTTTCTCTTCCTTTCTTATAATAATGTAAATAATTGTTGTCAGATTGTCTCTGCTACAGAAAAACGAAGCTTACCACGGATCATATTTGCCTCCTCAAGACGAACGGTTATCCTTTCGGCTATACGATAGGTTCTGTGTCTCGATCTGAGGGTGAGATTTCTCTCATCAAAGGTAAATACCCCGTCAAGCTCGCTTATGGGGACAAGTCCCTCACAGGTGTTATCAAGGGTACAGAACATACCGAAGGAGGTAATAGAGCTTATTGTGGCTTCAAAGCTTTCGCCAATACGGTCTGCCATAAACATTACCTTATACATATCTTCGATTCGTCTCTCGGCAGTTATGGCGCGTATTTCTCCTTCGCTTGCAGCTGCAGCAGCCCTCTTAGCATATGAGTGATAGAGCTCGGCACGCTTTCCCTCAAAGAGTACACGCCTGATAATTCTGTGCGTTGCAAGGTCGGAAAGGCGTCGTATGGGCGAGGTGAAATGACAGTAATCCTCGATACCCAGACCGAAGTGGCCAAGCTTCTCCTCGGAGTACTTCGCCTTTGCCATAGCCCGAAGCATTGTATAGGAAACAGGCGCTGAGAGTCCCTTCTCCTCAGCCTTAGCGAGAATAGCCGAGAGATCCTTCGGCGTGGGATCCTTTTTTCTGAGCTCCCTGACATCAAATCCCAGACTCTCAAGATAGGAGAGGAAGGACTCAAAATGGTCGGGGGGTGGCGTCTCGTGAATACGGTATACGCATGGAATTCCATTACGGTGAAGATAGGCTGCCACAGCCTCGTTTGCAGTTATCATAAACTGCTCGATCATTCTCTCGGACAGACCTCTCTGTCGTCTTTCTATAGCTGTAGGAGTGCCGTTTTCATCAAGAATAATCACTGCCTCGTCACTGTCAAAATCTATTGCACCACGCTTCAGACTTTTCTCAAGAAGAATATTATAAAGCTCGCGCATTTTTTCAAGGCTTTGAGCAACAGAACTATATTTTTTCTTTATCTCTTTAGGCGCATTGCCCGAGAGAAGCTCGTTAACCTCCGAATATACTCCTCTGACACGGCTGCAAATCACCGACGGACTAAGCTTCAGATCGGTAATGCTACCGTCCTTATCAATAGAAATTTTCGCACTGATTGCATATTTTTCTTCTCCTGCATTAAGAGAGCAGGCGCCGTTAGAAAGCGCCACAGGCAGCATGGGAACAACCTTGTCGGTGAAATAAACGCTTGTGCCACGCTGCATTACCGAACGGTCGAGAGCTGTGCGCTCTCTGACGTAATATGAAACGTCGGCGATATGAACTCCAAGCTTAAAGCCACCTCCGGGAAGTCTACGAATTGAGATAGCGTCATCAAGGTCCTTGGCACCCTCACCGTCAATGGTGAAAATTGTTTCGCCCGTCAGATCCTCGCGACCGTCAAATGATATAGGCTCGGCAGCCATTTCTTCTGCCTGCCTTAGCTCCTCGGGAGTAAATTCGGTAACAATCTCGCACTCGGAAAGAATCGCCTCATAGTTCGCATCCTTATCCTCTGCGCCACCAAATACACGGATTATATCGCAGGATGGCTCGCCTGTACCGTCACGAAGAATAAGCGCCTCTACCTTCTCACCGAGTCTGGCGCCACCAAGATCCCTGACGGGAAATACGGTTGATATTTTAGCGTCATCCGGCTGAATATAAAAGCTACGGAAATAACGTCTTCCATGACGGCGAAGCTCCTCGCAAAGTGTACCGATTACAGTTCTTCTGCCAATCTCTACAATTTTAACCACTCTGCCCTCGGTCTTTTCCTCACCATTGAGGCTCCTGTACTTGTGGTAAACAATCTCAACAAAATCACCGTCTATAGCACCACGACTTGAGCCACCGGGAATGAAAATATCCCTCTCGCCCGTCTCAAGCGTAACGAAGCCATAGCTGCTCTTAGACCCCGAATATATGCCTCTGGCAGTGATGCTTCTGCTCTTCTCAATATCACGTCCACGGCCAAGATCAATATCGCGTATCTTAACACCGTCATAATTTACGTTTGTCTCGCGAACAGCCTTCATCAGCTCACGCCTTGCCTGCTCCTTCGAGCGTCTTTTGTGAGTGTTTCTTTTAGTAAATTTAGCAAAATCTTTTTTCTTTTTCATTTATCTATATTAAATCCTTATATTTATATCACATATATTTTGCCAAGTGATATAAAAAATAAAAGTAGTTTGATTATTTGTATTAATTTTTTTCTTTCGAGTGGGAGCAAACGGAGATTTTAACCATACCAAGCCCGACTCTGTATTCTCGGGTGGTTGGTTTGAGGAAAAATTTTCGCTTGCGACCCGAAGGCGTAGTTTCCTACGTCGAGTGGGAGCAAACGGAGATTTTAACCATACCAAGCCCCGAGAAAAACAAAAGGTGCCGTAGTCACGGCACCCTATGTCTTATTTAAACACATCGGAATAGTTGTTAATGTTGCTGTTCTGCCAATCTTCGAGAGAATAGGACGCAGCATAATCGGGCTGAATGATGAATACAGCCAAAACTGCAACTGCAAAAACAATCGCCGCAATAAGAGTCCACTTATAAAGCGCTCTGTCGGTATTAGAGGATTTGTCCTTGCCGTAGAAGGTCTCCGAACCACCGGAAATAGTACTGGAAAGGCCGTCCTCGTTACTTTTCTGAAGAACAACTGCAACAACGATAAACGCAGCCGAAACGAGAAGCAGTACAAGAAGTACGTATTCGATTACTAACATTATTTCGCTTCCTTTCATATTATTTCTCGCATAGCGAGTATGATTCACAGAGGTATTCTACCATAAAAGAAAGAAAATTGCAATAGTTTTTTACTATTTTTTTATTTTTTTCATATTTTCTTTTAAAAAAGCCATACTAACCATAGTTTCAGAAAGGTTTTTTTATTATGATTACAAAAAAAGAAGTACCTCCCTTTGGGATAAAAGATAAAATCGGTTATTTGTTCGGCGACTTTGGAAATGATTTTACGTTTATTCTTTCCTCCAGCTTCCTTCTTAAATTCTACACAGACGTTATGCACGTAAGTGCAGGTGTAGTGGGAATAGTTATGATGCTGGCAAGATTTGTCGACGCATTTACCGACGTTACAATGGGAAGAATTTGCGACAGAGCAAGGCCTACTCCTGCAGGAAAATTCAAGCCCTGGATACTCAGGATGTGTGCACCGGTGGCAATTGCCTCCTTTCTCATTTATCAGTCGGCGTTTGCAACTGCATCCTTGGGCTTCCGTATTTTCTGGCTGGTTGTGACCTACATTCTTTGGGGCTCAATTTTCTACACCTCGATAAACATTCCCTACGGCTCTATGGCGTCAACCATATCGAGAGAACCGGGTGAGAGACAGTCGCTGTCAACCTTCCGTACCATGGGAAGCACGCTGGCAGGAGTTGTGGTTGGCGCAGGCGTGCCACTTGTGGCATATGATACACGGATAATTGACGGTGTGGAGATTGCCGAGATGAACGGTCAGAGATTTACGCTGATCGCAGGCGTTTTCTCGGTTCTTGCCATAATATCCTATCTGATATGCTACGTTCTGGTAAGCGAGAGAGTTATTCCCGAGCCGGTAGAAAAGGAAAAGAGTGGCAGTATAAAGCGTCTAATCGTCAGCGCAGCTACAAACCGTGCTCTGATATCAATAATTGTAGCGTCTATACTGATGCTTCTGTCACAGTTTACACTTCAGCAGATGGCAAACTACGTTTACCCCGACTATTACGCAAATACTGCAGCCCAATCGGCATCCACAATAGCCATGATGGGTGGAATGGTGGTTGCAGCAATTCTTGCGCGCCCTCTATCCGAAAGATTCGGCAAGGCTGAAATCAGCGTGTTCTCAAATCTGCTGGCTGCAGTGATATGCATTGTTCTGTTTCTTGTCAGACCCCAGAACGTATGGGTATACGTTTTGGTAAACGTTTTTTCCTGGCTTGGACTCGGTGTGTTTGCAATGGTAAGCTGGGCACTGATTACAGACGTTATCGACTACTCCGAAATAAAGAACGGTGTAAGAGAGGACGGCTCAATATATGCACTATACTCCTTCGCAAGAAAAATCGGACAGGCTGCTGCAGCCGGTCTTACAGGTCTGTTTCTTACCTTGATTGGTTACGAAAAGATAGAGGGAGCGCCGCTTTCGGAAGCTGTTAAGGAGGGCATTTTCAACATTTCCACCATAATACCTGCCATAGGCTTCATTTTACTGTCAACTGTGCTTTGGTTCTGGTATCCGCTTCACAAACGGGAGGTGGACAAAAACGTTCAGATCCTGAAAGAAAAGCACGCAAGCGATGGATAAATTGCAGTGAGAAAAAAGCATTATTTTGGTAAAAAAAGCAGGCTTTGTGCCTGCTTTTTCTAATTTTAGTTTACATTTTAGTTGTTTTTTTCCTCTTCTGAATCAAAATCTCGCTTTCTGCGACGAAGAAGAAGATGCGAAAGTTTCTTAGCATTAAAAGGTATCAGAGGATAGAGATAATGATGTTTTTGCGACAGGGTACGGTTAGTGCATACGAAGAACACGAAAAGAAGCATACCTGCCACAAAGCCCCATATGCCGAGCAGATACACAAGCGCAAGTATCATCATTCGCATAAACTTAAAGGCGTAGCCAAGCTCGTGATTCTGTTGAGCGAAATTGGCAATGGCAACGAATGCCATATAGAGTATAACATCCTCGCAAAGCCAGCCCACACCCACGGCAAAGTCACCGAGTATAAGCGCGCCCACCACCGAAAGCGAGTTTGATAGAATATCGGGGGTGTTCATCGAGGCGATTTTAAGACCGTCAATGGCTAATTCCACAAGAAAAAGCTGCAATATTATCGGTAATGCGCCCGGATCGTCAGGAACTAAGAAAGAAAGCGCATCCGGTAAAATGGCATCATACTCCAGCGACAGATACCAAAGAGGAGTGATTACCACCGAAAGCAACAAAATAGCCGTTCTGACAAGTCTGAGATAGGTTCCGGTAAGTGGTGGAAAGCAATAGTCGTCGGTTTCCTCAAGATAATCAAATATTGAGGTTGGCAGGATCATTGCCTGTGGCGAGGTATCACAGATAACTATTACCGAGCCTTCAAGCAGCTGCGCTGCTGCCGTATCGGGTCGCTCGGTTGTTCGGATTTTCGGAAAAGGGTTATACCAGCCGGAGCGAATCAGTGTTTCAGCAAGACTTTGATAACCCAGAGTTAAGGATTTCGGACGGATGGAGGATATTTTTCTTTTAACCTCGTCAACCGTCTCCTTATCGGCAACATCATCCATGTAACAAACAACAACGTCGGTCTCGGATGAGCCACCAAGCGAAAAATGCTCCATAGTCAGCCTCGGATCACGTATTCGCCTGCGAATCAACGCAGTGTTCACCACCAGCGTTTCCACAAAGCCATCTCGCGCCCCCTGCATAACTCTGTCGCTCTCAGGCTCCTGAGTGGGTCTTGCAGGATAGGTGCGCAAATCGAGGAGTATTGCCGTATCCCCGAAGCTCTCTGCAAAAATTGCCGTCTGTCCCGAAAGCACAGAGCGAACTATCTTTCCTGTTTCCCGTGTCAGCTCAACCTCAACGTATGGTATCTTTTTTTCCAGCTCCTCTGCACTTCCTATAGACTTCTGTGACAGAAGATACTGCATAATCCGAAGCATCTCGCCATCCTTCACAAAGCCGTCAATATAGAAAAAGCACATATCCCTCTCGCACACGGTAAGATGTCGCTCGATCATATCAAAGCTTTCCTTTACCCTGAGCCTCTCACTCATCATAGCGATATTTCGCCCGTAATCAGTAAACAGCTTTTCTTCCACCTTGTAAATCCTTCCTTTTATTTTTAAAATTATAGACGGTTAAGGTGGGGTTTATACAGCAAAAGCCCCCGGTTTTTACGCCGGGAGCTCTTTTTATTCGGTTTTCAGCCGTTAAAGCTTAATTATTCAACGGTGATCTGATATGTTACGGTTTCGCCTGCGAAGGAAACAACTACGTCGTAGGTGCCTGCCTCCTCGAATACAACACCGTCAAGGTTGGTGGTATAACCGGTGGAAACGTAAAGGGTCTTTGTGTTGCTGCTGGGAATGGGAGCGTTAAGAACAAGTCCCTCAGCAGAGAATGTCTCGCCTACAGCGAAGGTGGTCTTGTTTGCTTCCTTGTTGATGGAAACCTCTTCAACCTCGCTGTCGTTTACGTAGATGAAGCCGTATGCACCGATCTGAACGTCGGTGGTAACACTGCTGTCAATGTAAAGATTGAACCAGTTGGAGCCGCCTACGTTATGGATATCAAACTCAGAAACAGCAGTTCCGCCTGCAGGAACGGTAACAGATCCGTTTCCACCCTGAGCGTCGTTCTGAAGGTTAAGAGTAACGTCCTCAGTACCGTAATTCTTGTAGAATACGATAACGTGTCTGAGCTCGCCGTCCTGCGCGCCGCTGCCAAGGTTAGGAATAACGGTCTGCTTACCCGCATCGTTATCACCCATGCAAAGCTGGAAGTTTGCGCCTGCGCCACCTACAGTGCCTGCACCGATGTAAATCATAGAACCACTGATACCGTCGATGTCAGCAGCCTCGATCTTACCGTTTACAACACTGTTTACGCCATAGTTGGTGGTGATGTTATAGAATACCCAATTGGGAAGAAGAGCATTACAGCTGTCACAAGCAAGCTTGCCGTCAACAACGACCTTATTTCCTGCGTGGGTCATAGGAATTACTGCAGGAGCGTCGATCTTATTGTTACCCTCTGCATCAGAGAAGATCTCGGTGCAGCCCGGAACGGTGCACTTGTAGTAATCTTCAACACCGTCCTCGGTACAAGCAACGGGAGCCTTGCCCTCTACGAGCTCGAGAATATGCTTATGAGCTGCAACCTCGATCTCATAGGTAACGGATGCGCCACCGAAGGAAACGGTAACGGTCTTTGTGCCTGTATCGGCTGCAGTGAATACGTAGCCGTCAAGGTCGGTAGAGAAGTTGGAATAAATCTCGGTCTGACCGTAGTAAGCACCCGAGCCGTGGCTGTTGGTAAGCTTAAGTCTGAGACCTTCTGCAGTGAACATCTCACCTGCAGAGAAGATAAGCTTATTAGCAGGCTTAATGATATTGATGCCCTCAGCATCGTTTTCAATGTTGAAGTAACCGTAAACAGTAATGATGGTTTCGGTTGTAACCTCGTTTCTTACTGCGATCCAGCCGTTGTTACCGAGATCAGCTCCACCTGTGATAGCAAAATCTACAGCTGCAGTCTTACCTGCGGGAACGAGAACTGTGCCACTACCCATATCTCTGCCACTATCAACCTGACCGAAGGAGATAATAAGATCCTCGGTGCCGTGGTTGGTGATAACTGCGATAACGCTGGTGCCACCCTGTCTTACGGGAACCTTAATGTTGTGTACAAGATCCTGGTCATTCCAGAATGCTGTAGAAGCGTTTGCAGGAGTGCCTGCAGCGAAGGTGAACTTGGTTGCAAGAATATTGCCTTCGTAATTTCCGATCTCATAGCTGATATAATCAGCACCCTCTACAGTGCCTGCTATACCCTCATTGTAGTCACTCCATACTACACCGGGAGCGAAGTGTACCCAACCGTCGGGATCACGAACCTCGCCGTTTTCAAGTCCACATCTGGGACAAACGGGCTTGAAGCCGGGGATCGCTGCGCTATCAATGTGACCTGCGGGAAGAACTGTGATCTCAGAGATAGGAGTATTGCCCTCTGCATCTGCGAAGAGCTGGCCACAGTTGTCTACGTTACAGATATAGTAAGCTTCATGACCGTCCTCGGTACAGGAAGCATTCTTCTTTGCAACAAACTCGGGAGCGTGAGTATGAGAGCTTACGATAACGGTAATATCAAAGCTCTTGCCACCGAAGGATACGGTTACGGTGTAGCTGCCTGCCTCAAGAACCTGACCGTTCTCAAGACCGGAAACCTTGAAGTTGTTTGCAATGTAGAAGAGCTCTGCAGCACCGTCGGAAAGAAGATCGCCCTCTGCATTTGCATAGATATAAGTGCCGAGAATGAGGTTGGAGATATCGAACTTTTCGCCTTCCATATAGGATACCTTGATCTGATCACGGTTTGCGATCTGAAGCTCTGCAATCTCGCTCTCATCGATGTGCCAGTAACCGTAGATAGTTACGGTAGTCTCGGACTCGAGATCGGAAAGAAGCTTGATATTTACGTTAGAACCGATGGTGGTACCGGTGTGAACAGAGTACTTGAAGTAACCACTTTCACCTGCACCGAGAGTAACGTCAACGCCACCCTTATCGCCATAGTTCTCAGAGTAGATTCTGAAGCTGATAGCTGTATTGCCATCATTGGAAACGTAGAGGTAAACGTATCTTTCGTTGTTGCCAACGGTAGGAATTCTTACCTGATACTTGCCGTCCTTATAGTTTTGTTTGTCGGACATAGTCCAGATAGTATTTTCAGAGCCTGCAGAGGCTGCGCCGAATACGTACTGGCTTGCCATAACGCCGTTTACTGTAACGTGAGAAGCAGAGGTGATAGAACCGTTAACAACCTCTACGATACCGGGTCTGAAGAGAACCCAACCGTCCCAGCTTGCCTCACCGAACTCGGTGCCACAAACGGTACAAACAGGAGCTGCGTCGGGATATGCGATACCGGTGTGAGACTCGGACTCGGTCTTGTAGGTATCACAGTTCTTGCACTCGGTCCAGTGGCCGTTTGCATCAGACTTAACCTCGGTCTCATGCTCTGCTACGGGAAGTGTCTGCTCTGCTACTGTAGTAGCTACTGTGCAAGCCTCGTCAGCGAATACACCACCACAAACGGAGCAGGTCCAATACTCGTTATTACCCTCAGAAGTACAGGTAGAAGCCTTAGCCTCGGTCTTAACACCACTGTGTCCCTTTGCAGCAACAACAATGTTTTCAATAGGCTTGGTAGCCTCCTGGTCCTCAAACTTTGCCTTACATACGGTACACTCATAGTAAGCAACAGAGCCTGCCTCGGTACAGGTGGGCTCAACTGCAGCTACAAGAGAGCCTGTAGTATGCTCGTGCTTAACAACGATCTTTATTGATGCGGAATATACCTTGCCGTCCTGCTGATAGGAGATAATGATCTCGCCATCCTCGGGCTGAAGGTTATCGATCTTGCTGATAGAATAATCCGAAACGATTACGGTGTGATCGCAAGCAGAGCAATCAAGCTTAACAACGAGAGATGCTGTGTTGAAGCTTTCGCCGGGCTCGTAAGAGGTAACTGCGCCCTCAACAACGAGAGTCTCGGAGTATGCGTGACCCTTCGCAGAGATAACGGTATCAGCGATATTGATCTCGCTCTTAGCTGCCTCGTCTGCATAAACCTTACCACATTTTCCACAAGTCCAATAATCTATATTACCCTCATCGGTACAGTTAGCAGCCTTAGCATCTGTCTTGGTAAGAGAGTGACCTTCGGATATAATGGTCTGATCAGCTACGGTAGTCTCGTTCTGAGCTGCCTCATCTGCATAAACCTTGTTACATACGCTACATACCCAGTACTCCTTGTTACCGTTCTCGGTACAGCTTACTGCATTAGCCTCAATATGTACAAGTGTGTGACCGAGAGCAGGAAGAGCCTCTGCTGCATCGATCTTGGTCTCGCCCTTTGCATCAGCGAAGAGCTGCTCGCATCTGGTGCACTGATAAGCATCGCTTACGCCTGCCTCAGTACAAGTGGGCTCTGTGCCTGCAACACCCACGATCTTATGACCGAGAGGTGCGATAGCCTTGGGAGCCTCAATAGCGTTCTGGCCGTTTGCATCAGAGAATATCTCCTCACAGCCGTCGCAGGTGTAGTATGCTTCCTGACCTGCTTCGGTACAGGTAGCTTCAATCTTCTCAACCTTTGTAAGGTTGTGAGAGTGTCCTCCGATAAGGCCACCGATAATATCGCAGGAAGCAGCTGTGAACAGCACGCCTACGATAATCAGAAGCATAACCGAGGTCTTAAGTAAAGCGTTAAACTTTCTCATAAAAATTCTCTTTTCTTCCTTTTTTAATTTATTTTACACGGCAAGCTGCCGTATATTAACTAAGGATGTTTGGCGTCCCCTTCCCTATCCGTATCAGACAAGAAAGGGGTGCGCCGTGTTTCAGAATTTAAATATTGCTAAAAGTAGTTGCGTTTGTGTAAGGATCAGAACCATCTTCTTCTCATTCCAACCCAGATCTCCATAGCTACGTAGAAGATACCCACGGGAATGATGGCAATGCTGATAACCTTAGTGATAGCACCGAGATAGTATTCCCACTCGGGCTGGAAACGGATAATTCTCATATCAGAGGAGAAGCCGTTCATTGCGCTGGACTGTACGGTTGTGTAGAGTACGTTGTGAACGCAATCTCTTGCTGCCTGTGCAACGTGACCGTAGCCCTCCATAGGAACGTTGGGAACGGTGTGAGAAACGTTGTTGATAGGAAGGTCGTTACCTGCCCATACGCAGTTAGCAGTATCCATATAGCTCATACCGGAGTCGGTTACGTTATAACCTGTCATACCGAACTCATCACGGAGAACCTCATTCAAGAAGGTGTGGTGAGGAGCAGGTGTGGTTCCGATACGGTTAAGAGAGGTCATAACGCCCTGAAGCGAGCCTTCCTCAACTGCGATTTCGAATACACGGAGATAAATCTCACGGATAGACTGCTCGTTTGCCCAGGATGCAGAACCACAACGGTTTGTTTCCTGCTCGTTAAGAACGCAGTGCTTTGCAAGCATGTATGCGCCCTTGGTCTCCATACCGAGATTCATCTTTGCAAGGGTTATACCCGAAAGGTAGCCGTCCTCGGAAATATAACCGTAGCTTCTGCCGAGATAAGGGCTTCTGTGAATGTTTGCGCCTGCACCGTAAAGGCCGTTATAACCGGACCAGAGACAGTCCTCACCCCACTGAACACCGTACTCGAAGATAAGGTCGAGGTTACGTGTTGCAGCAACGATGCCGTTGTCAAGATAGGTAGCAGGTCTCTCATTCTTATCGGGGTCGTTAAGCTTGGTAGCAAGACCGGTGTCATAATAACCGTATGCCTCAAACACTCCGACGTCGGTGTCGTAGGTGTTGGCAGAAGGAGCAGAAATGGAAGAAAGACCGGGAGTCTTGTAAAGACCACCTGCAAGGATTGCTACGTAATCGTCCCAGGTAAGCTGGTCGAGAAGCTCATCCCAACGGGGATCGTCATAAGAAATGGGATCGCCGTTCTCATCAACACGAAGGTCGATAAGCTGCCATGCAGATGCGCTGGAGCCGAAGGTAGGATATTCCACGTCGGAGGTGGCATCCTTAAGAACGTCGTAATCAAGTCCTGCGATAATGCCCTGAGTCTTTACAAGCTTAACGAAGTTGTTAAGTCTTGCATAGCTGGATACTGCGCCGGTAGCCTCGTCTACGTCTACAACGTACTTAACGGTACCTGCCCAGTTGTTTCTGGTAACGTAGGTCCATGCGCCACCGAGAGCATTCTCACCGTAGTTGATACCACCCTCAAAAATCTTGGGGTCTGCGTTATCGAACTGGTTGGTGATGAACTCGCCGAGAGCGTTGCCGTTCTCATCCTTCTTGGAATAAACGTTAACCTTTGCAGTAGAGTAAATAAGGAGATCGTCAGAGGTGATCTTCTTATCGCTTTCGGAATCCTCTGCGCCAACTCTTACAGCAAGGTTTACGTTACCCTCTGCATCCATACCGTTAGCGATAGAGTAGCCCTTTGCAGCAAGGATGTTGTTAACTGCCTCGTGAATACCGTTACCGGTAGCGAGATAGTAGTCACCCTCCTCGAGAATGTAGGTCTTGTTACAGTAGGAATCATACTTTGCGAAGTCACGTCTTTCAACGGACATAGTAAGGGTTTCCTGTGCACCGGGATCGAGAAGCTGGGTCTTATCGAATGCAACGAGCTCAGCTGCCGCAGTCTCTACACCGTACTGCTTATCATGCTCGGTATAGGGCTTCTGAAGGAAGATCTGAACAGACTCCTTACCTGCAACTGCGCCTGTGTTGGTAACAGTTACGCTTACGTCGTAAGAGTCGGTCTCAGCGTTGTAAACAACGGTGAAATCGGAATATTCAAAGCTGGTGTAGGAAAGGCCGTAGCCGAAGGGATAGGATACTGCTGCGTGGTAATTGTAGTTACCTGCGTTGCCTGTACCCATTACCTTATCCTCATATCTGGTCTCGGTATATCTGTAACCCGAGTAGATACCCTCCTGGTATACAACGTAGCTGTTCTCACTACCACCGTTTGCAGCAACCTCATTGCCGTTCTGGTCGAAGTAGATGTAGCCCGAGTAACCGTAAAGGTCGCCCATCTTGGAGGGATCAAGCTTGTACTGGCCGTAGTTTGCGTGAACAGGGTTGAGATAGTGATTCTTCCAGAAGGTGTCGGACAGCTTACCGGAGGGATTTACCTTACCGGAAAGGATGTTACCGATGGCAACAGAGCCCTTGGAGCCGATACCACCACTGTAAAGAACTGCGTCTATGCCATAATCAGGATCATCAACGAAATCAAGCATTACCTGGTTGGTGAAGTTGCAGAGAAGAATAACCTTATCATACTTTCCTGCATCCTTAGCAGCCTTAAGCCCCTTAAGAACGGATCTTTCATCCTCGCTGAGAGCAAGGTAGTTACCGTTATAGGTATCCTGACCCTCACCGTTATCAAACATCTGG
Organism: Clostridia bacterium; assembly: GCA_017463765.1. GTDB lineage: Bacteria > Bacillota > Clostridia > Oscillospirales > CAG-272 > UBA1740. The sequence continues at coordinate 71,413 of JAFTON010000002.1, forward strand.
TTATCAGTACCCTCACCACCGATACGGGAGAGAACGAATACTGCTGTGTTGTAGCCATCAACATACTTTACGCTGTCGGGAATCTCCTCCCAGGGAGCGTCATTGATGCTGACGATAGAGTAGAGACCGGGACCTACGATATACTTTCTGCCGTAGCCACTGCTCTTGTACCAATCGTAAAGACTTTCGTTTACAGAAAGACCTGCCTGCTTGAAGCCGTCAAGAAGATTGGTAGTGCCACTCTTCTTAGCCATATTCTCACGGTAACCCGAAAGAATGGGATCTACGGAGGAAGCAGAGAAGAGACTTACCTTATCACTGCTTGCAAGAGGAAGCACACCGTTGTTCTTAAGAAGAACAGCGCCCTCCTCCATAACGAGCTGGGTATAAGCCTCGCTGGAGTCCTTTACCTCCCTAACGCTTGTGAAGGCAGACTTGAAATATTCTGTATCCAATTCTTCATCAGCGCCAAGTGTCTCGTCCTTAACCATGTTAAATCCGTCCTGACCGAGGAAGTTGGAAATTACGGCTGCATTTGCTGCCGCAAGCTCGCCACCTACGTTTACTGCGCCATAAAGAATGACGAAGATAACGAGCAGCACTTTAGAAAATGTTGATAAAACGTATTTCATTTTAACCTCCTTATGCTACGTCGTCAGGCAGGAACAAAGCTACGATACCGAGAAGCATTGCAATCACGTATGCAAAGAGGCAGAAGGAATAATGGAAACCGATCTGCTCAAGAATGCCGGGAATGGTATCTGCAATTCCGCTGAAGAATACGCTGGAAAGATAGAGATAGGAAACCTTTACAAAGGAAAGAAGAGCCGTAAAGGATCCGATAAATGTAAACAGGGGGCTATACACGTTGGTTACGGGAAGGAAAGAAGCAACCAGGATAACACCCGCAATAATCATAGGAAGTGTAAAAGCTTCCTGAGAGAAATACTGAGTTCCGTTAAAGCCTGCTTTATGAATAAAGGGGGCTATAAAGCAAAGAATTGCCGCGGGAGCAGTAATAAAAGCCTTGTAATTAATTCTGAACATAGTTTACCTCCTTGCTCATCTTACACTTCACCGAAGATCTCGATCTCGGAGAGCTGGAAGATATAACCGTAAGAGCCTGTATCCTGGGTCATCTTGGTAGCAACGATCTTAACGTACTGAGCATCGATGCTATCGAAGTCATTCCATCTTGCAACCTTTCCGTTCTTGGAGGCAAGCTCATCACCCTCAACAACCACTACGGTAGTCCAGGTTTCGCCATCCTTGGATACACGGATCTCATAGGACTCGGGGAAGTAGCTGCCGTAAACTCTGGGATAGAGGATTACACGGCAAACAGACTTAACCTCGCCAAGATCAACCGTTACCCACTCTCTGTCAGCCTCTTCGGGAGAAGCAGTCTCATAGTTGGAGCTTGAGGACCATCTGTCATCGGTTTCGGGAGCATTAAGACCGTGAACACCGTCAACAAGCTTATTTCTCTGTCCACCGTGGTCGGTAGAGCTTGCAGTTACGGTGGTGCCGAGCGCATAGTTATCGCTGTAAACAACGCCTGCATATACGGGAGAAAGAATTGCATTGAATGCAGGTACTCTGCTCTCACCGGGAACGTACTTGTTACCGTACTGGTCGATAAGATGATCTATAGCCCTTCCGTTTGCTGCAGTAATGTCTGCAGGGATAAGTGCGTTTCTATCAAGAACCTGAGATGCAGTACCGTCTGCAAAGCTTGCATTCTTAAGAGAAATAGTCTGCTCAAACTTCTGAACCTTGATGGTAAACTCGGTCTGCTTGTTGTTATAAATTACATAAACGGTATTGTCCTCTGCGGTAAGAGGCTCGGTGATAGCCTTGTTGTTATTAAGAACAAGGGTGTAATCTTCGGGATTAAGCTTACGTGTGAAGTCACCGTAGTTAGCAACAACAACAAGTCCCTCGCTGTTGAAGGTCTCGCCGATAGCATACTCGATCTGAGGATACTCATCGATCTTCACGCCCTGAAGCTTTGCCTCGTGGTAGTAGTAGCCGGAGATGGTAAGATTGAAGGTTTCCTGAATATCGCTGTTGATATAAAGCTCGTGATAGCAATCCTTATTTGTCTGAGTGATATTAAGGTTAAAGTAACCCGATGCATATCCGTTTGCGGGAACGGTAACGTCAACGCCAACTCTCTCACCGTAGAACTCTGTACCGTATCTGATATTAACGTCCTGATTTCCATCGTTGTGGAAGAAGAGGATAACGTGACGGTCTGTATTAGCCGAGAAAGGAATCTTGTTTGTTGCGGTGTTCATCTTGGAGCCACCGGTGTATATAGTGATAACACTGCCTGCAGAGGTGCCTGCGTTAATAGCAAATCTTGTAGCGTCGGTGGACTCACCAACAACAACGTACTCTGCCTTGCCACTGGTATTGTCGCAGGGAGCGAAGGCAACAAGGTTCTGAGGCTCTACCTCAAACGCCTCGCCACAGCCCTCCTCGGAGCAATGAGACCAAACAGTCATATCCTCAAGAGAGGAAGGATCAAAGGTAGGAAGATCTTCCTTAATGTCACCGTAAAAATCGCCGATCTTGTGACCTGCATAGCCGAGCATCTCCTGATTTTCAATCTCATAGAGATCCTTCGCGCCGTCCTTACCGTTAAGATAACCGTAAGCGAAGAGCTTACCGCACTTGGTGCATTCGTAAGCAGTCTTCTTGCCCACCTTCATACAGCTTGCCTCGGTCTTTTCGATCTCCTCAAGAGTATGCTGGCAGTAATTCCAATCAATATCGCAGCTGCTGAGCGCAAAAGCACAAATGACAAGCGCCAGAGCTAAAAGCATTATTCTATTAATATTCTTCATAATCTGCTCTCCTTACTGCGAAATCGTAATATCGTAGCTGACGATATACTCGCCGTAAGCTACGGTAACAGTCTTGGTTCCGATATCATCGGCAGTAAATACGTAACCCTCCTCAACGTCGGTGAGGTAGTTAGCGATAACAACCTCGTCGTAGTTAGTGCCGTGTGCTTTTATTACAAGACCGTCGGTGCTGAAGCTTTCGCCAACCTTGAAGGACTTCTTATCAGCCTGGCTGTGGATGGAGATCCTGTCAACCTCGCCCTCGCAGTGGAAGAAGCCGTGTATGGTAACCTTAGTCTCGTCTACAACATCGCTGAGAAGCTTGAGCGCATAGTTACATCCGATAGAGCTGCCGGGATTAACAGTGAATTCAAATTCCTTGGTTTCGCCGGCTGCAACTGTTACGTCAACGCCACCCTTGTCACCGTAATTCTCTGCATAATAACGGAATGAAATGCTCTGATTGCCCTCGTTGGTAACAATAAGAGTAAGCTTTCTTGCAGTATCCTTAAAGGTGGGGATACGAAGGTTCTGGCCGTTTGCCATAGCCTGATTTACAACGCTGTGAATCCAGGCCTCAACCTCTTTACCTGCAGTTGTGCCTGCCTTGAATGTGTACTGAGTTGCGGGAAGTCCGTCATCTGCAGTAACGTAGCTCGCAGATATGTAATCTGCACCGAAAGTACCGTTAATGCTTTCAATATTAGCCGCGGGAGTAAACGCGATCTTATACTCAAAGCCTGTAAGAACGGGAGCAATCTTGATTTCCTCACGGTTGGTCTCAACCATTGCCGCTGCATCCTTGTAGATCTTATCACAGTTAGAGCATGTGTAGTGCTCCTTGTAACCGGGAGTAAAGCCTATAGGAGCTTTTTCCTCCACCTTTGTAAGCTGGTGGTTAAGCATAGGAGCAGTTACGGGCGCGCTGATAGCGAACATTCCCTCTGCATCCTTGAAGAGAGTACCGCAGTTTCTGCACTCAAAGTACTCCTTGATTCCGAGAGTGGAGCAGGTAGCCTTCTTCTCACCGTGAGAAGCAACCTTATGTCCCTTTGCGGGAATATAATATTGCTCGGTGGAAAGAGTCATAGTTCCATCCTCGTCCGCGAAAATCTCGTCGCATCCACTACAAGTATAGTACTCTCTGTTTCCATCCTCCAGACAGGTAGCTGCTCTGGGCGCTACTCTGGTAAGCTGGTGAACGTGAGAAGAACCAACCTTGTTGCCGTCAGGTGTGCATCCTGCCAGCATGGCAATCATAACAACTATGAGTACCATAAGGGTCACGGCGAAAAATCTTTTCGTCTTGTTCATTCCATCCTCCTTCTTGCAGGTTTTACCTGCGAAAAATTTATTTTATGCGTTTTCACGTATAAAAACTAAGTTATCTGACGACCTCTATATCGTAGGTCACGGTGAAGCTGTCGAACTGAACCGTCACAGTCTTTGTTCCAACGTCACTCTCGGTAAAAACATATCCGTCAAGGCTTGTGGTGTAATTGGGAATGACAACGTCGTCGTAATTCTCTCCAAGCGCCTTGACCACCAATCCGTCAGCGTCAAAGGTCTCTCCCACAACAAAGCTTTTTCTCTCGGCTTCCCTACTTATCTCTATTCCTTCAAGCTCGTCCCTGCAATAGAAATATCCTTGTATGGTAAGTGATGTTTCAACGCTTACGTCCGAAAGAAGCTTGAATGCATAATTACATCCGAGTGAAGATCCGGGTTTTACGCTGAAATTAACGATTTTGGTTTCACCGGGTGCCACGGTTATGCTTACGCCACCCTTATCGCCGTAGTTTTCGGCATAGTAATAGAAGGATATTTCCTCTCCACCGTTATTGGTAACGATAAGCTCAAGATATCTTTCAACGCCGGTAAACGTAGGAATACGGAGATTGAAGCCGAGATTATTCGCGTTGTCTATTTCCTGATTGATCCATGCCTCGACCTCCATACCTGCAGTTGCGCCGGCAGAAACAGTAAATCTGGTTGCAGCCATTCCGTGAAGTCCCTCGGTATAATCGGCGAATATATATTCAGCGCCGACGGTGCCGTTTATGCTCTCAAGATTCTTTGCCGGAGTAAAGGCAATCTTATACAGCAACGGATCGTTGATAACAACCTCGGTGATTTTATCTGCAAAGGATACAGTTGCAATATTCATTCCCTCGGTCCAGGTCTTGCCCGTAAGGTCACATGAATAATTGAAAATCTGCACGCTTCCCGTGGTAGACCCGTTAACCAGCTCGGCCTTCACCACCATTCCCGAAAGATCGATGGGCTCTCCTTCCAGATAAGTAAATTTATCGGGAGCTTTAACCACATTGATGCTCTCAAGCTCTTCTGCAGTATAAATGTAACCGAATACCACAAGCTCCACCTGCTCATCAATATCCTGATCCAGAATAACGAAGTGGTCGCAGCCCTCAAACACGCCGTAGCTGCTGCTGTTTTTAAAGTAAACGGGAACGTAAGTAACCGAATTTGCTTTAATAACCACCGACGGTGTATAGTAGTCCAGACCACCCGGATGATCTCCAAAATTCTCTATCCTGTAACGGATTCTCACGTCGATATCGCTCGTATTCTGCACCGAGATCAGGAAGAAGCGCTCGCCGAGCGAAGGCGCGTATACGTTGACATTCGGCATCTCTCCACTGTCCGAAACAGGTCGGCTCTGAATGAAGCTGCCACTCTCTGAGCCCGAAGCAAATGTATATTTTGTCGCAGGAATGCCGTTCTCCGTCAGAACGTGCTCCGAAACACGATTTCCGTTCATATCGCTGTCCGAGCCTGCAAACAGAGGCATATCCTCTTTGATGAGCGCCCTGAGGGTCAGATCACGGTCGGGCATGGAAAAATCATCTGCTGAATAGAAGTTATAATCCTCGTCTATAAAACCAAGAACCGTTTTACCACCGGCAATAACCCCCGGAAGTCCCTCGCCGGATTTCAGCTCAACAACAACTGCTCCACCCTCTGTCGTAACTCCAACGAAGGTGAGTGTGTAACGCGGCTTAACCAGCGTAGCAATCAAAATCGCAATAAGAGAGATCAAAAAAACAGCAATTGCCACAATGACAGCAATCTTTTTGATCCTCTTCTGCCTTATTTCTATTTCACGCTCTTTTTCCTGAAGCTGTGCTTCAAGTCTTTCCATTTCTTCTTTATACAGCTCGATAGCAGAATCATTTCCTTCTACATCCACCATATCCTCCGAGCCGACAAGCTTATCTATGCTTATCCCCAATATCTCGGCTATTTTCGGAAGCAATTCAATATCAGGCAAACCGTTTCCAAGCTCCCAACGGCTGACAGTTTTATCAGAAACAAAAAGCATCTCTGCCATTTCGCGCTGAGAAATATTGTTGCGTTTGCGATATTCCTTTATGTGTTCCCCAATAACTTTAGCGTTCACAGAAAACTCCCTTTCTACTTAATAAATATTTATTAATTGTTTTTAATTTAATGATATCATTTTTAAAAAGAAAATCAAGATTTTTTAGGAAAATTAACCAAAAAAACCTCTCTCGTCTAATGAGAATGGGGCATTTTGCCCATTTTTCGATACAAAAATGCTTTTTTAGAAGGATTTAATAATAATTTTTTATTATTTTTTAAGTTTCTTTTTCAATCAAAAGATAGGTTTTTCACTTTTTTCCACACCTGTTTTTGATTTTTTAAAGAAAAAATGTTTTTACTCAGAAAACTCACATCTAAATCTCAAAGAAAAAACGCGAGATTAACATTTTTTATATTTATTTTGTAAATTATATTTTACATTATAAGTATAAATTAATATATATTTTATACATTCGACCGTCACAAGCAACATATTTTTCAGCAAAAAACAATGAATATCTCCGTCACGGTAAAAATCACCGATATAAAGCACAAAAGGCTGATTAATATAATGTGGGAGGTTAATGAATCGAACCCAAATAGTTCACTAAAAAAAGAAAAAAGAGAAAATCAAAGCTTGACTTTAATTTTCTCTTGAAAATTATTTTATTTAAGGGGCTGCTTTATTTAGGCATAACCGAACAAAAAAAGTAGAGGTACTCTTAAATGTGCCTCTACCATCAATATTTATCTAATCGAGAAAATCTAAGGTTGAAAACCTATGGTTTTCTCTTTTTTATTTGAGTTTTTGTTCTATCTCTCGCTGCGGCTCGGTCACACTCGGGGTCTGACAGTCCACCGGACTGTCATTCAATACCCTCGTGCCGCTACGCTACGCTCGACGTATGCCAATACGCCTCACGCTCGCAAACGAAGATTTCTGCTCTAAATCAAGCAAGCCCCGAAAG
>JAFTON010000099.1 GCA_017463765.1 Clostridia bacterium
GCGACTATGTTTCAAGAGTTGGTGCAGAGTGCAGAAAAAAAGGACGGAAAATTCCGTCCTTTTTTTGCTATTTAAAGAAGGTTATTTAACCTCAACTCTGCGAACGACGAACGGAGTAAACTCGTTCACCGAGGTCAGGTAGAGATAGCCCTCACGCACGAAGGCACGGGCATAGCCGAAATAGGTATGCATAGTATCGCCCGATATTTCGGTGAGAAGCGAGAGACTCTCTGTATTGGTGTCAAAATGCCAGAGGAAATATCCGTGGCCGTATGAGACACCGTAGCCCTCCTTGGTATAGTTCACCGCGAGGCCGAAGAGATTTTTCTCCCGATCTATAAGATAGGCGTGATAGTCGGTATCGTAGTTGCCTCTGAACACCTGCTTTGCCACCGAGACTACCGACTCGCCCTCTCGCTTATATATCTCAATCTTGCTATGACTTACGCTCTCCTTGCCGATTCCCAATAGATATCCCTCGCCAAGATCAATAAGCGAGGATGAGAAGCCCTCAATATAACCCGTGTTCACCTGAGTGATATTACCGTAATCGGAGAGATCAAAGAAGAATACGGGATCGGTGAATTTTGCGGTCTCGGCGGTGCAAACGTAAAGACTGTCGCCCTCAAACCTCACCGCCGTCGCCCTCTCGCCATCGGGAGCAAAATCCTCTACCGACGCGGTAAGGCTCATAGTGGAAAGATCGTAGACGTAAAGAGATGCACTGCTTTTTTCAACCCAGTACCGTTTCCAGATGCGAGTGGAGGTCACCACCCTGAGATAACCGTCCTGCTCGTCATAGCTGTACTGACCTGCCTCTGCCCATCCCTTTACTTCAAGGCTGCCGCGGTATCTTAACTCATCGCCCGAAAAATCAACAAGCTCGATCCAGCTATACGCCTCGGAGGTGGCCTCTTCCTCGGAAATTTTCTTGCCGCTCTGATACTCGAAGATAATATGATTATCGGTAAAGCAAACGTCCGTCACATAGTGTGCTGTCTCCGAGAGGATTGCAAATTCACTGACAAGCGACAGATCATCCTCGTCGAACACGGTGACGTAGCTGTAGGTAGCTTTCTTAATCTCGTCACAGTAATATATCCTCTCAAGGTCGCAAAGGTGGGTATCGTCGCCCGATATGCTCGGGATATAGGTTTCAGGATCATCTATATCAATGTCAGATTTATTAAAGCTATGAGAGGTGACAAGATAAATTTTATCATCGATCTTACGAACGTCATGGTTTAAGCCGGATAGCTCAAGCGTTTTTGCAACCACGGGGTTCTTGGCGTCCGAGACGTCTATGGAATATATTCTTGTGACATAGTGTCCCGAATACCGAGTGTAATTTTCATATTCATAGATTTCGGTCACATACTCCGACTGAATTATGGTGACGGTATTTCCGTCTGCCGAGAGAAACATATCGGCTTCATTCTTATTTCCGTTAGAATTTATCTGTGTGACGGAAATCTTTTCCGAGTTCTCGCCGTCTATAGAATATATACAGAGCGATCTGTCGCGGTAGCGGAAGATGTATTTATCTGTGGTTTTGTAAAGGTCTCCTTCGATTATGCCCTGAACCTGATTGTCGGTAACCTCAACGTAGCTGCCGTTTGATCCCGAGTCAGAGCCACCCTCCGGAAGTATCATATCAGGTGCGTTCCCCGACTCATCAAAGATTCCGTCGTCCTCCCAGACATCGTCAGAGCCGATGTTTGAATTCAGATAATCCTGCATCACGGCTGCAAGGCTTTTATCGGTCCTTGGAACCTCAGGGAACGGAATATCTACTATGGGTGGAACGTCACCCGTAGGTGGAGTATTGCCTCCCAGCAAAATTACACCCAATGCTATTCCCACCACCACAACAAAACTTGCCGCAACGGTCAATATTCTTGCCGTATGATTTTTTCTTTCCCTCGGTCTTGCCTGTTCGAGATATTTTTCATTTATATCACCGAGAGCTAAAAGTATTTTCTTTTCTTTATTTTTCATATTACTATTCCCCTTTCCGTAAGGTAGTTACGCAGAGCGTTTCTCATTCGGGACAGGTGGGATTTCACCGTACCAACGCTTATCTCCATATCCCTCGCAATATCGCGAAGTGACATCATGTAATAATAACGTTTAAGGAAGATAAGTCGCTTTGTCATATCAAGCCCTCCGACAAACCCCTCAAGCGCATCCTGAAGAGCTATCTGCTCATCAATTCTGCCACCGTCATCGGTTATTACCTCCGACAGCTCGTCGAGAATAAGCTCCATCTCACCGTCTCTGCTTCGCCTGTTACGGTGATAACGATTGATTGCAAGATTTCTCGTTATCCTTGAAAGATATGCAGAGAGCGAGCTTGGATTTGTGGGAGGAACAGAATTCCAGGTGCGGAAGTATGTATCGCTCTCACACTCCTCACTGTCCTGACGATTGCCGAGTATGCGATATGCAATAGACAACAGAAGTCTGCCATACTTAGACTTCGTCTCCTCTATCGCGCGCTCATCACGCGCGAAATACAGCTCTATTATTCTTTTATCCTCCATAGAGACACCTCGCTTAATGATGTTTTTACCCTATAAGAAACGTCTGTTTGTGATTGTCGACATTCATACTATATGACAAGCGAAAAGGGGGAAAGGTTGCAGAAAAAGAAAAATTATCTTCATTATAGCACAAAAATACAGTCTTATCAACCCGAGAAAGAGAATAAAGCCACCCGTATTTCAGGGTGGCTTAATAAATTTATTTGAATTTGTTTTATTAATTTATTTTCTCTACAATAAGATCAAACTGTGTTGTGATGTAGAGATAACCGTCTACGTACGCTGCTCTGATATATTCTGCTCTGGCACCCGAGTGCAGCTCTATCTCTCTTGAAACAAGACCGTTCTCATCAAACTGAAGAAGCACGTAGCACTGATACTGTCTGCCACCGACACCCTGCTCATATTCCTTATAGAAATAATCAACGCCGAAGCCGAAGATATTATTCTCACGGTTTACAAGATAGGATTTATAATCGGTGGAATACTCGCCTATGAACTTATACTCCATCGTTCCGACGACCGAGTTGTCAACCTGCTCGTAGATCTCAATCTTTGAGTAGTCCCAGTTCACCCTGCCTATACCGAGAAGGAAGCCCTCACCGTAGTTGATGAGGTGATCCGAATATCCCTCGATAACGCCTGTATCAACGCTTCCGATATTCTCATAGTCCGAAAGGTCGATGAAGTAAACAGGGTCGGTAAACTTAACAACAACGGCAGTACAAACGTAGCACATATCACCGTCAAACCTTACTGCAGTAGCCTCTTCGCCCTGAATAGCAAAGTCCTCTACCTTATAAGCAAGGCTGTTTGTTGCAAGGTCGAAGATATAGAGGCTCACGTTCTCGATAGTTTGCCACTGAGAGAGTGTTCCACCCTGACCATAAGGAATATATGAGTTATCCAACGTCGAGGTAACAACCCTTAAATAACCGTCAAGCTCGTCAAAGCTGTACTGATCCTCGGTCCAGCCACGAACGGTGATAATTCCCTTCTCCACAAGGGTCTCGCCCGAGTAATCAAGAATAGCAATATCAGACTTGTTTGAGTTAGTCACTCTGCCGTCAGCGTCCTCTGTGCTTTCATTGTATTCACGGCTTATATATACGTTATTTTCGGATACGTATACCTCATTTGTAAAGTTAAGTAGGGCATTTGCGCCAAGAAGACCGAGATTATCGGTGTCTACAAGGGCTACCACGCTGTAGCCTGTGTTGGTAATTTTCTCGGGATAGATGATGTTTTCGAACTCGATAGGCTCAGCGCCGTTACCCGAGTCAATAGTGGGAACAAAGGTGGTGGGATCCTCATAGTCAACAGTGCCACGGTTGAAGGTGTAGTTTGTAACAAGAAGAAGCTTGCCGTCTACCATACGGCTGGTATTAAGGTCGCCCTGCATCTGAAGCATGCCCTTAAGGCTGATGTTCTGAACGTCGCTTACGTCAATCGAAATAAGTCCAACGTAATAACAGTTGCTTTCATGATCGAAGAACTGCTTAAGGACTGTAACGGTGTTGCAATCCTCGGAGAGATACATTTCCTGACCGTGGTGGCCCATCTCATTCTTGAAGGTAGGGATCTCAAACTTCGAAATAACAGCCGAGTTTTCCTTTTCTATTGAGTAGACTCTGATGCCGCCGCCTGTAAGACGGAAGATATATTTATCTGTCATCTTCATAAGGTCGCCTTCGATTACGCCGTCTACCTGATTATCGGTATTCTCAACGTAGGAGCCGTTGCCCATCATGCCGCTGCTGTTCTCCATATCCATATTTGGCATATCGTCGCTCGGCGCCATATCGCCACCCTTAAAGCCAAAGGAAAACAGGCTGATAATATTTCCAAGCACGTTAAGTCCTGCCTGGAAGTTGTTCTTAAACTTGGGCTGCATAAACTGAAGTCTGTATTCATCTATTCCCTCGATAAGTGGGTAATAGGACGAGTCCTCATACGCCTCAAGATTGCTTGTAACAGGCGCAAAGGGAATGAAAAGATAAAGCGATAATGCGATAACCACAACAAGCACTGCAGCTACCTTGATAATTGACATTGCGTTCACTTTTGATTCTGCCTCCTTTATGTATTTTTCGTCTGCCTCGCCGATTGCGAGGAGCAGTCTTTCTTTTTTGTTCATATAACTATTCCTCTACTTTCTAAAAAGCCTCGAAGCTCGCCCCTCGTTCTGTAGAGGGATATTTTAACACTTCCCGAGGAAATTCCCATCTCGCGTGCAATATCCTTGATCTGTCGCATATAGAAATAACGCTTCATAAAGATCTGACGCTTGGTTTTATCCAGGGATTTAAGGAAGTCGTTTATCGCATCGCGAAGCTCGATCTCATCAGCAAGCTCGCCACGTATATCGGGAATAGCTTCACCAAGCTCCTCGTACACCAGCTCTGCGCCCAGTGGCCTGCGCCGTTTGTTGTCGCGCAGACGGTTTAAGGCAAGGTTTCTCGTTATCTTGCTTAAAAACGCCGAGAAATAATTCGGCCTGGTGGGTGGAATACTCTCCCATGTGCGAAGGTAGGTGTCGTTCTCACACTCCTCCGAGTCGGGCGACGACTCTAAAATGCCATAGGCGACCGAATAGATAAGGCGACCGTAGCTCGTCTTTGTCTCATCTATCGCACGCTCGTCCCTCTCGAAATAAAGCTCGATTATCCCCTTGTCATCCATAGGAATTACCTCGTAATGTTAAAATATTGCTTCAAAACTTCTTCTGCCGGCTTCGGAAAGGGGCTTTTTCCCCCTCTCGCCCTATAAGACACCGAAAATATGCAAAAGGTTACAGAAAATTAAAAAACTTTTTCTTTTTTCAAAGGGTCGGCTTTCGCCGACCCTGTTTCATTTTATTTGTAGTTAATTCTGCATTCTGCACCAACTCTTGAAACATAGTCGCATATTCTTCCTCGATACACTCGGCAGCCTCTGCTCCTTGTTTCTGCACATTCGCTACGACAAAAACAACACTCAGTTGTTTTTGTCTGCTCACTGCATTATGCATTCAAATTATTTCTCCGGTACTATCAAACCGTAGCTTCCCGCCTTCCTCTTATATACAACACAGGTCTCTCCTGTCTCGGAATCTATAAAAGCATAGAATGAGTGACCGATAAGGTTCATCTGCAGAATTGCTTCCTCGGGAGTCATCGGCTTGAAGGGGAAGGTCTTTACGCGAATTTCAAAATCCTCTTCCTCGATATACTCATCATCGTAATAATCGCCAATTTCGATGGCGCTCTTCTTGACCATTTTCTCTACACGGGTCTTGTTCTTCCTGATCTGTCTTTCAAGGCCCTCTACTGCCCTGTCAAGCGCAGTAATAAAGGTTTCGTTTTCCTCTTCGCAGCGGAAGGTGGTACCGCCGTAGTTTACGGTGATCTCGATGATTTTTACTCCTTTGCGAACCTTGCAGGTAACAAACGCCTCTGTGTCCTCGCCAAAGAACTTGTCAAATTTAGAAAGCTTCTTTTCAACTGCTTCCTTCAGACTGTCGCGTACGCTCATCTGCTTGCCGTAAATCGTAATCTTCATACTGTTACCACTCTCTTTCGAGAGCGCCCCACGTGGGGCATCCTTTCCTGAGTTCTTGCGGAGCGGAGTGTTTCCCCTCCGCATTTTTATTATAGCATATATTTTGTGAAAAATAAACAGTTTTTCAGAAATTTTCTAAAAAAATTTTGATAGTTATGTCTAAACTGTAAAACTTGTTCTATTTTATAAAAATGTATTGACAGCACAGCAAAAATATGATAAAATATACGTTGGTGGGCAACAAAAAGCGTTGCTCACCTTTTTTTGTTTTTATAAATCGAATTAAATATTTATATATCTATGTTACACTAAAAATAGTTAACTCCTTTAGCAAGTTTGTACAATAAATTTTAACAAATTATGATTTACCACCCCAAAAGCATTGACAAAGAAAATAAATTATTTTATACTTTTTTTGTAAGCGCATAAAAAAATAATCAATGAAAGGAATAGAAAAATGAAGAAGCTGTTATTTTTGTCCATACTAATCCTTCTTGCGTTCGGCATGGTTGGTTGTGAATTATTCCCCTTCACTCCCGAACACGAGCACGAGTACGGTCCTGCTGAAATCATAACAGAGGCTACTTGTGAATTTGAAGGTATGAAACTTTATACCTGCTCCTGTGGTGAAAGGTACAGAGAGGTCATTCCTGCATTAGGTCACAAAGAGGAAACTCTTAGTGGAAAGGATGCAACCTGTACCGAGTCGGGTCTTACTGAAGGCAAGCGTTGCTCGGTTTGTGAAAAGGTGCTTGTTGAACAGGAAGAGATTGCTGCACTCGGTCATACCGAGGTTATTGATGCTGCAGTTGCTCCGGGTTGTGAAAGCACAGGTCTTACCGAGGGTAAGCATTGCTCGGTATGTAATGAAGTAATTGTAGCTCAGGAGACCGTTGAGGCGCTCGGTCATGATATCGAAGTTGACGAGGCGAAGGCTCCTACCTGTACAGAAACAGGCCTTACTGCAGGTGAGCACTGCACAAGATGCGATTATAAGCTTGCTCAGGAAACCGTTGAGGCTCTCGGTCATGATATCGTAATTGACGAGGCGAAGGCTCCTACCTGTACCGAAACAGGTCTTACTGCAGGCGAGCACTGCACAAGATGCGATTACAAGATCGCTCAGGAGACCGTTGATGCTCTCGGTCATGATATCGAAGTTGACGAGGCGAAGGCTCCCACTTGTACCGAAACAGGTCTTACTGCAGGCGAGCACTGCACAAGATGCGACTATAAGATCGCACAGGAAACCGTTGATGCTCTCGGTCATGATATCGCAATTGACGAGGCGAAGGCTCCCACTTGTACAGAAACAGGCCTTACTGCAGGCGAGCACTGCACAAGATGCGACTATAAGATCGCACAGGAGACCGTTGATGCTCTCGGACACGATATCGCAATTGACGAGGCGAAGGCTCCCACTTGTACAGAAACAGGTCTTACTGCAGGCGAGCACTGCACAAGATGCGATTACAAGATCGCTCAGGAAACCGTTGATGCTCTTGGACATACAGAGGGCGAAAAGCAATACGCTAAGCCCGAAGAAGGCTGTCCTTGCGAAATGGAGCGAACCTACATTATTAACTGCACAGTCTGTGGCTCTATCGTTAAAACCGGCATTGATGCGCCTACCGGTCACTCTTATACAAACTATATTCCCGTTGAAAATGAATCCGGAATACCTGTTTGTGAACTCGATCGTATAGAGATAGCAGAATGTGACAACTGCGATTGCTTTGGTTGTATGGATATGAAAATCATAAGCAAAGCTCCCGGTCACAGTTATGAAACGAAGGAAGTTCCTCCCACCTGTACCGAGAACGGATACACAAGCCACGTCTGTGGCGTATGTGGTGACAGCTATAACACCGACGAAACCGAGGCAACCGGTCACAGCTTCTCGGAGGGTGAATGTACAATTTGTCACCAGATCGACCTTAACTACACTGTATCGATTTTCTTCCAGAACAACTGGTTATGGGAGGACGTTCGAATTTACTACTGGTATGAAGGTGGAGAAAATGGTATCTGGCCCGGCGTACAGATGAGTGCAATCGAAAACGACGGTAATTATGATATTTATATTGCGGAAATTCCCGCAAAGGTTACCGGTGTAATCTTTAACGGTATTAAGGATGACGGCTCGGGCAACCGTGATCAGTCTCCCGATATTACATCCGGCATTGCAAACTGCATATGCTATTATATGACATGGGATAATGGAAATAAGGTTGGCAGCTTCGATTACCACATCTACAGATCCGAGGTTACAAAAGAACCGGGCTGTACCGAGGCAGGTATCAAGAGCTTTGACTGTGTATACTGCGATCACAGCTATACCGAATCTATAAAGCCGCTTGATCATGATATAGTAACACTTACAGGATATGACTCCACCTGCACAAGCACAGGCCTTACCGACGGTGAGTATTGCACAAGATGCGATTACAAGCTTGAGCAGGAGATCATTCCTATGGCTTCTCATACCGAGGTTACCGAGCCCGGCTCTGCTCCCACCTGTCAGATGAGTGGCTCGACCGATATGATTTACTGCTCTTCCTGTGGTCTGGTTATTCAGGAGCACGAGTATATCGCTCCCGTTGATCACAAATACGCAGCTCACGTTTGTGAGTTCTGTGGTGCTGACGATCCCGAGCATTATTTCCAGATGTCTATTCACGATGCAAAGTGGCTTACCAACGACGGCAAGAAGGTTGAGGTAAGTGGCACCGTATGCACAATCAATACCATCTGGACCGATACAAACAACAACTTCTCCGTAACCATCGTTGACGACGAGGGCAACCAGCTTTATATCTACCGTCTTGCGACAAAGGTGGAGCTTGGCGACATTATCACCGTCAAGGGTGTTATGGCAACATATAACGACAACAGACAGATCGGTCAGGGCGCAACTGCAATTATCGGTGGTCACAATTCAAGCTATGATTACACCGAGATGACTGTTGAAGAGGCTCTTGAAGCACCCGACAACACCAACGTTATCGTAAGTGGTATCGTGGTTGAGATTGCGATTGCTTACGACGAGGGCTACAATAATATGTCGGTTTACATTGCATCCGACACCGGCACAAGACTTTATATTTACAGACTTTCCGGTGAAGTAACCAACGGTGATATAATTACCGTAAAGGGCTCTATGGGAACCTACAACGAGCAGCGTCAGATTACCGGTGGTACCTTTGAAAAGACGGGCGAGCACGCATGCTTTGATATTGCATCTCCCACCTGTCAGAAGGGTGCGCATTGTGTATTCTGCGGCAAGTCTCACGGCGAGCCCTATGATCATAAGGACACCTATGACGCCAATTATCTCTGCGACTATGATTGCGGAACGGTGATGCCTCCTGCTGCAGATTCTACGCTCACTATAGAAAAGGCTCTTTATCTCGGCGGACTTTACTCTCACAACGTATTTACCCCGGGCAAGTACTACGTTACCGGTAAAATTACCTCTATCGCAAGCACCACCTATGGTAATATGTATATTGAGGATGAAAATGGTAATGAGATATACGTTTACGGCTTCTACAACGCAGACGGTACTGCAAGATTTGACGTTATGGAAGATCAGCCCCAGGTTGGCGATATCGTTACCGTATATGCGATAATCGGTTATTATGACAAGGTTGAGATCAAGAACGCCTGGATGGTAGAACGTTATCCCGTAGTTGACGGCTCGGTAGGTCTTTCCTACTCGCTTAACGAGGACGGCGCTTCTTATACTATAACAGGCAGAGGCGTGTGCAAGGATGCCGACATCGTTATTCCCTCAGAGTACAAGGGGCTTCCCGTTACCCATATCGGCGAGGACGCATTTGCAAACGATTCTACCATAACAAGCGTGACTATGCCCGATAGCGTTACCGAAATAGGCTCATGGGCATTTGGTGGCTGCGAAAGACTTACGTCCGTAAGGCTCAGTGATAATATTACCACGCTTCCCTCCCGCGTATTTTATAGAACCGCAATAACCTCCATCGTGCTTCCCGAATCGTTTAAGGTTATAGATAAATATGCTTTCCAAAGCTGCTATTCTCTTGAAACCATTACGATTCCCAAGACTCTTGAGAGCATCGGCACCGAAGCATTCGACGGCTGTCCTATCACAACCGTTTACTACGGCGGCAGCGAAGCCGATTGGGCGAATATCTCCATCGTTGATTACTGTAACGATGCAATAAAGAACGCACCTAAGGTTTATAATTACATTCCCGAGGAGTAATCCTCAGAAAATGATGTTTGCCTTCAGCAAATGATGTAGGCTTTGCCAATGAAGACGGCTTCGCCTTATGATGCGTGGCTTCGCCACATTTATTGCAAACATCGCATCATTGCGACCAAAGGGAGCAACATCATTTTTGCGTCAGCAAAAACATCATTATGAGCATAGCGAATAACACCATTTAATAAAAAGGAGCAAACTCACAAGAATGAAAAACTTGTGTGCTTGCTCTTTTTTAATATTATTTTATTAATCATAAGATATTATTTCATATTTTGCTTTACGGTTTTGCAAGATGAAATAAGCATCACACGCAGGTGGGCGCATTGAGATGAAAGTGATTTAAAGGTTTGCTCATCAATATAGTTCGTTCTAAATAACAATTCAAGCCAATAGCCCGTTTCACTTGCTTCCTTCAGAGCAATTTCCAGCTTGGAAACAAAATCCTTCTTTCCTTGTGCATACTGCGCTTCGTGAATATTAGCTCCAATAGAAGTGCCGCTTCTGCCTATTTGATTAGAAATAATCGTTTCGTGTTTTGCCTTTAAAGATTTAACAAGATCTATAATTTTTACCGAAAAATCCATAGAAACATCGACGAGCTTATTATCTTTCATAATTGAACATCCTATTATTGTTAATGATGTATTTGCTAAAGCAAAAATGATGTTATGCTACGCATAATGATGTTGCTCGCATAGGCTCGCAATGATGTGATGTTTGCAATAAAATGTGGCGAAGCCACACATCATAAGGCGAAGCCGTCATCATTGGCGAAGCCTACATCATTTGCTGTAGGCAAACATCATTTTATGAGGTTTACTCCTCTGGAACGTAATTTGTGAATTCGTTTTTTATTAATGATGTATTTGCTAAAGCAAAAATGATGTTATGCTATGCATAATGATGTTGCTCGCATAGGCTCGCAATGATGTGATGTTTGCAATAAAATGTGGCGAAGCCACACATCATAAGGCGAAGCCGTCATCATTGGCGAAGCCTACATCATTTGCCGTAGGCAAACATCATTTTGATACGCTTTGCGTATCAAGTATCTATCTCTCTGTTCTCAAGCGCAGCGAGTCCCTCTCTGAAGGCTCTTGCAGCGAGGAGGCGCTCTTCCTCATCTCTGCTGTGAAGCATAGGGAGAAGCTGACGGTAGAGCTCACCCTTCACCGACATGTCACGTCTGAAGCTATCGGTGTTATAAAGAGGCATGGTCTTATCCTTAGTCTCGAAATAATAAAGCTCGAACACGTCACTGCCAATATTCTTGGGTATAATAAACCTGGGGTCGATATCGCCCACAAACTCAAGGTAAAGAGCAGTCTCGGGGCCGTACTTCCTGTCGGTGATAAGGCCACTTACACGGTTGACAACCTCACTGGCTGTATCAACACCGGTGATATCCACGATTTCCTTCTTGAAAACAATCTTGCCGAAGGAAAGATTCTTCACTGCCATATCCATATTACCGTCCTTATATTTTACGGTAATAAGCTTAGCGCCACCGATACCCGGTTCGTCAAAGCCTGTAGACTCGATAGCTCCCGAATAGCCGAACATGGATCTACCGAACTTACCGAGCTCGCTGCCCTCGTGTCTCGAGCCAAAAGCATAGTAATCTGCACCGAAGCTCTTGATATCAGCCGTAGAAACGGGACAAATTGTAGAACCTACCGGGCCATCAAGATCGGCATAGCCACAGACAATATTGATCTTGGAGCTGTCGTCCACTGCCCTGCCGTCGAAGGGTGTAGCAATAATGCTGTCCTCCATAAACGCCCAACCGTAGATAACAACATTATCCTTTGCAAAGTCAAAACGGTCCATCTTCTCGGATGAGAAAATATAACAGTTTGAGGGCAGACGGTTGGTGGAATATATAAGATTATTGTTATAATGATCGTGCTTACCGGGAGCAATAATGAATTTGGTATTCGGGCTGCTACGGAACTCGCTGATGAGCAGATCGGCAGTATTGCTGGTCGCACAGTCGCTCTCAAAGAGGTCACCACTTATGAGCACGTAATTAATACCTGCGCCGCGAACGTATTCCATCATCTGTCTGAAGCTGTCACGAAGTCCGAGTCTGCGCTCGTCACTCTTCTCGGGAGAGAGACCCGTAAAGGGCGTGTCAAGATGAATGTCTCCACAGTGTAAAAATTTCAAAACGGTAGCCTGAGTCGTTTCGCTCATTATGTATACCTTCCCTTCATTACCCGACGGTAACATAGAAATCACCGACGAATAAACATAGTAATTTATTATAGTATAACATCTTTCGACCCCATTTGCAATATTTTTGGTAAAAAAACTTAAAAAATGTCTTGAAATGGTCTTTCTTTTATGTTAAAATAATAATTGATAAATCAAGGCAGAATTTTTGGAGGTCAATATGCTTAATTTAGCTGTCAGAAACACCAATAAACTGATAAGAGAAAAATCAGCAAGTCAGAACATTCGTCTCGGCCGTCTTTTCACAAAAAAGGATACTGCGCGTCTTATGGCAGGAATGCTTAATCTTGACGACAAAAAAACGATATATACCATTCTTGATCCCGGTGCAGGAACGGGTATTCTTGCAGCCGCGGCTATTGAAGAGGTATGCAAGAGATGTCCTCAGTCAAAGCAGATCTTTATCACCTGCTATGAGAACGATCCCGTTTTCATTCCTATGCTTAAGAATAATCTGGAGCGTATCAGAAAGAAGTGCCGTCACGACTACGGTGTAAAGCTGTACTCTACAGTTTACGAGGAAAACTATCTTACCGATTCAAAGAATCATTACACCGTTGCCCTCTTTGACGAGATTCACGAGGACAAGTTTGATATTATTATCGCAAATCCCCCTCTCGATCTGATAGACAAGCACTCGCCCGAGGCTGAGGCTGTCGGTGGTGTTACTCAGCTTAAGATCGGTGCGCCCTATCTATTCTGCCGTCTGGCAGCGAAGCATCTTGAGGAGAACGGTCAGCTTGTTATCGTGCTGCCCACCCTCTCGGCTACCTCATCGGGTCTTTCCACCTTCCGTAAGGAGATGGCAGACAGCCTTGCTCTTCGCAAGATTCACCTCTTCGTAGGCAAGCAGAAGAACCTTAAGCGTGCGATTCCTCTTAAGAAGAGCTTTATCCTCGCTTACGAAAACGGCGAGCGTGGCGAAACCATTGATATCACCACCTCTACCGACAACGGCGTGAAGATAACTGCGCTTCCCCCTGTTGCATATGATTTCATAGTGGACAAGGAGGACGGTACTCTCACCCTTCCCAAGAGCGTGGAGGATACCAAGATTGTTAAGCACATCTCCGACCAGCCCGAGACTCTCACCAGCCTGGGACTTAAGATGAGCACCGGTCTTATCATTGACTCCAGATGCGAGGGTATGCTCTTCACCGAGCCGATCAAGGGCTGCGTTCCTCTTATCCGTCCCTCTGCCATCAAGGGTGGTCAGATTCGCTTCCCCCAGCCTGTTAAGCGTCAGTATATCTCTCCCACCAGCGAGAGACTGGTTCAGCGCAACAAGAATATGATATTTATCAAGCGTGTTCCCGCAAAGAGCGACGAGAGATTTGTAAACGCTGCAATCTACATGGCATCACAGCTTGGAAACTACAGATATATCAGTACCCACAACAAGATCAACTTTATCGACACGGTTGATAAGAATGTGGAAATGAATCCCAGATTTGTTTTCGGTCTGTTTGCTCTGCTTAACTCAACGATTTACGACAGATACATATCCATTATGTCGAAGTCGAAGCAGATCAACTCAAAGGAGATGAGAGATCTTCCCCTTCCTCCCCGTAACATTATTGAGAACATCGGTATGCGCCTTATGGCGACAAGACAGACCACGGTTGCTGTATGTGACCAGATTGTAAATCCCACCCTGCATATCATTGAGAAGAAGAGATAAGATATTTTTAAGATAAAATACAAAGAAACTCAACTATATGTTACTTTAGTATTCGAATACCCAGGAGAATCTTATGGAAATATTACTAATTCAGAGTTTGATTTGGCTGCTTGCCGGTGTTGGTGTATTTATTGTCGGAATGAACTTCCTGAGTGAAGCTCTCGAAAAAAGCGCCGGCAGTGGCATGAAGAAAATGCTCGAAAAGATCAGCAATAACCGTTTTTCAGGCGTAGGAATAGGCGCAGGAGTTACTGCTATAATTCAAAGCTCGTCAGCCACCTCGGTAATGGTTATAGGTCTTGTAAATGCAGGCGTTATGACGCTGATGCAGGCAACTCCGATAATTATGGGCGCTAATATAGGTACGACTATCACCGGCATTCTCGTTGCTCTGAAAAACGATTACTTTAATATGCTTATGTATATCCTTGCTTTTGCAGGAGTTATGATGGGCTTTGCTAAAAACGAAAAGGTCAAGCTTTCCGGCATGCTTTGTTCGGGTCTTGGACTTATCTTTGTCGGTCTTAACGTTATGAGCAGCGAGCAGGCGTTCGGAAACCCTCTTGTTGAGGATATGTTCACCGAAATATTCAAGGTAATTGATTTCCCACTTCTTTTGATTCTGGTCGGCGCCGTTTTTACTGCGCTTATTCAAAGCTCATCTGCAGCCACCGGTGTGGTAATTACAATGGTCGGTACGGGTGTGCTTTCTCTTGATCTTGCGCTCTTTATTATTCTCGGTGCCAACATAGGCACTTGTGTAACCGCTTTGCTTGCTTCTGTGGGAGGTAATGAAAACTCAAAGAGAGTTGCTTTAATACATTTCACCTTCAACGTTATCGGCACAGCGCTCTTCACTGCGCTTCTATGGATATTTAAAGATCAGACGGTCAACCTTCTCGTATCTTTGTTCCCCGGTAACGATGCTATGTCTCTGCAGATGCGAGTATCGGTCTTTCACGTTGTTTTCAACGTTGCAACCACCGGTCTTCTTCTTCCGTTTACAAAGCTTTTAGTTAAATATTCCTGTATTGTTATTAAAGAAAAAGCAGCAAAGGAAGAAATCCTTACGCTCAAGTACGTTGATGACAGACTCTTATCCACTCCTCCAATCGCATTGATGCAGGTCAAGAAGGAAATGGATTACATGCTCGGACTGGTTGAGGAGAATATCGGCCTTTCCTTTGAAGCGATGGAAAACGGTTCTCTCACCAACGGTGAGAAGATTAAATCTAATGAAAGAATAATCGACTTTACAAACGGCGAGCTTACAAAATTCCTGATAAAGCTCTCTATGGGCGCATCCGAAACCGATGAGAAGGTTATCGGCTCCTATTTCCACGTTCTCAACGACCTTGAAAGAATAGGCGACCACGCTGAAAACTTCTATGAGATAGGCGAAGAAATGCATAACAAGACTATTCGCTTTTCCGACCTGGCAAAAGCCGATATCAAAAAAATGTGCGAAATCGTTTTCATTATGCTTGCAATAGCAAAGGATGCATTTGAAAATCTGAACAAGAGCAGACTGTCTGAGCTTACAGAGCTTGAAAACAGGGTTGACGATATGAAAAAAGACCTTACGGCAAGCCACTACTCCCGTCTTGCCGAGGGAAATTGCAGAATAGAGGTAAGTCCTTATTATTCTTCTGCAGTATTGGGTCTTGAACGAGTTGCAGACCATCTTATCAACGTCGGATACAGTATCATAAATCCCGTTGGATCGCAGAAAGGAAACTAATGCTGTTCAATATAAAAACCGACTCATCCGAGTCGGTTTTTAATTTTGTCTCAGAAGCAGTCCTGATAATCAGCTTATCCACGTCTGCATATAGGCTTGAAGCGACAGTAGTCGCAGGGGGTTCTGCCCTTATGCTCGGTGGGAGTGGCATCCATAACGCCCGAGCGAATGCCATCGGCAACACCACAGACTGCCCCCTCGACAGTTCTCATAATCTCGCTCCAGCCCTCCTCGGTGTAGAGGAATTTTTCCTTGGTTTTCGCAATCTTGTCGGGGCTTCTGCGAGAGTAAAGGGGAGAATACTTCAGCGTCATAGCCGAGATAATCTCGGGCTGGTTAAGAACCATTCCCTCTCGCTGCTGAGCAGATTTTACTGCATCTATCGCCACAGAGTCATCGGGCGTATCGATCCTTACGTCGCGTACCGAGGTCTTAACGTAAATTACACCGGCAGGAAGAATTCTGCCACCCTCGCCAACGCCGAGACTCTCACGGAACTTCTCGTTCTCGCTTTCCACAAGTGCCTTAAGGTAGAGGAACATCTGAAGGTTTGCGCCCTCTGCCATATCCTCAGGCGAGAACTCCTTGTGTCCGGTCTTATAGTCAACCACACGCACATAAACGTCCTCACCACGCTTATAGGCATCCACACGGTCGATAATACCGTATATTGTAACACCACCGCTTTCGGCATTCAGACGAATGGGATCAATCATAAAATCCCTGCCACCTATCGAAAGCTCAAAGTATCTTGGCTCGAATGCCGAGAGTGCAAACTCCTCGCACAGTCCCTCAACAACAGGCAGTGCAGCACGGCAAAGACGGTCTATCTTGATTCTCGTCATAGTGGACTCGTTAATAACGTCCTCGCCAAGCTGAGCAATATATGCCTCTGCAGACCGACGTGTAAGGCTTACGCGCTCCTCGGCAGTAAGCTCGCCTGATTTTCTGCCCTCACGAGACAGGGTTCCGAAGAAGTTCTCGAGTATAGCATGAATAAACGAACCGATATTTCTTGCATCAAACTCTGCACGCTCCTCCTCCTGAAGTCCTATTACGTACTTACAGAAATAGCCGAAGGGGCAGCTCACGTAGCTGTCTATCCTGGTCTGAGAAAGGGTAAGCGAACGCTCGGGGCTTACAACGGTCTCTCCGAGTCTGGCTACAGAATTGGATATATCCCCCTCGGATATTGCAATCTCTCTCTCATAGCCCGAGGCAATAAGTGCCTCTCTGAGTCCATCTGCCTCATCGGCCGTCTCGCCGGTTACCGACAGTGCGTGACCGGGTGTAAAAATTCTGTCCTCAAGTGGTAAATTCTCTATTCTGACAGGCTTTACCAGGTTACCTGTAAGCAGTGCAATTCTGCCTATAACCTCGGCAGGCTCTATAGCCTTGAACCTGGTATCTGCAGCCGAGTAGGTAATGGTCACGCTATCGGTTGCATAAGAGAATGCACGGCTGAATATATAAAGCTCCCTTGCGCCCTTTATCTCAAGCTCGGGATTAATAGCGATGCCACATTCACAGAGCTTCCTTCTGTCACGCTCGGAGAAGTAGGATTTATCACTGACCGACGCAGGGAATTTGCCTGCATTAACGCCTATAAGATAAATATGCTTTTTCTGATAGAGTCTGAGCATATCTGCGCTGCCTACCGTAACCTGATCCACGTACGAGGGAATACGGCCAACGTCGGTGGAGGAGAACACCACCTTAAGCTGTGAAAGAAATGCCTCTGCATCTGCAGGTGCGTCGTCAAGAACGGTCACCAGAGTATCCAGCGCACGACAAATAATACGCCAGAGAGCTGCGTTCTCCCGGGCAAGCTCGTTTTCGCCCATTTTTGCAAGCGAGACAGCTCTCTCACGAAGTGCGCCCTCAAGATCAATCTCCATCAGAAAGTCGAGGAGCACCTGTGCCTGCTCTCTTACCGTTGAGGCGCTACTGCTTCTGTCGGCAAGAGCTGACAGGGAGCGTACAATTCTCTCACGGACACCGTGAATACGAAGCAGCTTTTCATCGATACCCGGGCTGCGTCTTACCGTATAGCCTGCGGGATTCATATTCCAAATACCTTCATCGGTAAAGCGTTTACCGTTAATCTGCCAGGTGTTTACGTACATCTCGAACTCATCGCACTCACCTCTGTCAACACCCGACAGCGCACACTTGGCATAGCTGATAACGTCCTCACGCTTAAAGCCGTGTGCAGCAGCATAGGCTGTATAAATAAGCTTTATAGCCTCAAACTCGTTTATATCACGCCGAAGAGAGATAAATGCAGGAATTTTGGCATCCGACAGCGCACCGTCAAGAATGCCCTGATAGCTCTCAACGCCTCTCGCCACTATTGCAAAATCCGAATAGGATGCACCACCGATAACCCGACGTTTAATATCCTCGCACACAAATTTGCACTCTTCATACGGAGTCGCAGCCTCAAAAATGCGCAGATCATCGCTATTTTGTAAAGTTATATTGTCATCAGGCTTGCCTGTAGACCACAAAAGACTGCAAATCTCATCAAGCGCCTCATTGTGTTTTTGCGCACAATTTTCTTCTCTTTCAAGCTTAACGTCGCAATTCTGCTTATTACAGTAGGAAACAAGCCTTTCACGGCAATCACGGATTTCGGAGTATTCAAAGGACTCCTCCCTTCCCTTTGGAAGATGAAGGGCAACCGACACCGTTGTTCTCGCAGCTAACAGAGCGATCAGCCTGTACTGAGGCTCGGTGAAGGAGCTGAAGCCTTCAATATATATGTGAGTATCCGACAAAAAGTCGGGGTTTTCGTTAAGCTTAGTTATCATAGCCTCGGCATCGTCGCCCGTATCGGCATAACGCTTGCCAAGAAGGGATTTATAGAGCGCAAAAATGCTTGCAAGATCCGAGAGCTTTGAGGAAAGTCTGCCATCACTCTTAATACCGTCAAGGGCAGCAGCCTCTGCAAGCTCTGCAGGACGTATACCCAGATTCTGCATCTGCTGTACGGCAGCAAGGGCATTGTCAACCATTCCGGCGCTTATCTCGCGCTTGCCGTTTGTCATAGAAAGAGTGGGGGAAAGCTCGGTCAGAGTGCGCCACATAATAAGCGCCTTTTTTGCCGAGTCACAGTATTCTCCCGACAGACCACCGAGGCTACGGAAGGTTGTGTTTGCGAGTCGGGTAAAGTTTGTTACCTCGAAGCAAAGAGGAGCATCGGAGGGCAGAATTTTTGCCATAAGTGCCTCAGCCATAACCGTCTGCTGCTCGGGCACGATAAGATATGACTTCTTTCCATCTGCGACACGGCGCGAAATATCGCTGCAAAATGCCTCACGGGCAGAGGAAGTATGGCGACTTCTCACAATTTTAAGCATAAATACAACTCTTCCTTTCCTGGTGATCCTTTGTCTTTAGTTTCGACAGGTAAATCCTTTCATACCTTACGGAACGAAGGGGGATGTGTTAGAAAACATTTTTCAAACTTTTACCAACGGTTGCTAGGTAAAACAGAAAAAGCAAACAAAATGAATTAAGTGGTATTAATAATTATAAAATATATATTAGCTTTTGTCAAGTAAAGTCACATTGTGCAGTGAAAAAACTTTTTTCGTTAAAATAATAGCAACTTTTGCAATGTTAGATAGCAACTTTTGCAATTTTATAAAAACCATAATTATTGTATAATTATGATGAAGTAATATGTTTTAAATTTTGTGAAAATAAAAAGGAGACTTTAAAAAATGAGCGAAATGATCAAAGAGCTTTATTCAATCGGACTTATTCCCGTAATCAAAATTGAGAATGCAGAGGATGCAGTTCCTCTTGCAAAGGCACTTATTGAGGGTGGACTTCCTGCAGCAGAAATCACCTTCAGAACTTCCTGCGCAGCAGAGGCCATCAAGAGAATTACCGATGCATATCCCGAGATGCTTGTAGGTGCAGGCACAGTCCTTACCACCGAGCAGGTTGACGCTGCTATCGCAGCCGGCTCCAAGTTCCTCGTTTCCCCCGGCCTTAATCCTAAGGTTACCGGCTATGCGCTCTCCAAGGGTGTTCCTATGCTCCCCGGCTGCGCAAATCCCTCCGATATCGAGGCTGCTCTCGAGCTCGGTCTTACTACAGTTAAGTTCTTCCCTGCCGAGGCTGCAGGTGGTCTTAAGATGCTTAAGGCTATGGCTGCTCCCTACGGTCAGCTTACCTTTATGCCTACCGGTGGTATTAACGCAAATAACCTTCTCGACTACCTTAAGTTCAATAAGATCGTAGCTTGTGGTGGCTCCTTCATGGTTGCAGACGACCTTGTAAGAGAAAAGAAGTGGGACGAGATCACAGCCCTTACCAAGAACGCAGTTAAGGTTATGCTTGGCCTTGAGTTCGTTCACATGGGCATCAACAACGAGTCTAAGGAAGAGGCTGAAAAGGGCGCGAAGCTCTTCTCGCTTATGTTCGGTATGCCCCTTCGTGAGACCTCCAAATCCACCTTCGCAGGCGAGCAGCTCGAGCTTATGCATAAGAAGGGTCCCGGTGCACACGGCCACATCGGCATTCGCACCAACTTCGTTGACAGAGCAATGGCATACTTCACCAGAATGGGCTTCGAGTTCGACGAGTCCAGCATCACCTATGACGAAAAGACCGGCAAGCCTAAGTTCGTTTACTTCAAGGACGAGATCTGTGGCTTCGCAATTCACCTTGTTCAGAAATAAGCATTAAGCGAAAAACAGCGCTCTAAAAACCTAATAAATCACTCTCCGCACTTCATTTTGATGTGCGGAGTTTTTATTGACTTTAATTTAGGCGTATGATATAATAATAATAAATTTTTACGTACCGGAAAATTGATTAGTATTTCAACACTCGCGTGGAGGTTATATGAAAAGAATACTCTTATTAAGCATTTTTCTAATAACATGTTTATCCGTGGCAACCACGTGTATATTTTTCGGTATCGAAGACACCGCAACCGTATTTATTGTTCCAATCATTGTCAGTATTTTAGGAGTAATTGCTACGTCATACTTATTAGTTGTCGAAACGGTTATTGGTCACAAGGAATATCATTATAGCGATGATGTTTTATCTATAAAGCGAAAAGGTAAAACCGTTTTTGAAATACAAAAAGGCGAGGTAACTAACCTCACCTTGATATATGACGTGGATACAGACAATTTATATCTTATTTCATTTGAATACTGTAACAAAAAACACTATATTGCGATTAATTCTAACAATAAAGACGTTTTAAAATTTGTTGACGGAATTGACTACAACAAAAAGAATAATTATTGGTATTACTTAATTTACATAATGGAAATTTTACTCGTATAATGTGCAGTCGTCTTATACCGCCATTTTGATAAAAAGGCCATTGAAACGCACGTCTTATCATTCTGACCGTAAACAAACACAAAGCCGAGGCATTTCGCCTCGGCTTTAACTATTCATTTATGTTTATTACTGCATTTCCCTCTCTATAAAAGTGGCAACCTCCTCCTCGGGAATACCGAGGACAACCGAAAACTCCGAGTGGAGAAGCTTCTCTGCCTTTGCTCTGGCGTTCTCGTCCGAGAGGAAATTCTTCTTCCCCTCTGCCTCACGGCGCATGCCGTTCTCATCAATAGCACGAATCATGGCAATCAGCTTCGCGCGATCACCCGACTCCATAATCTTCTTGAAATACTCCTGACGCGCACGGTTTTCATTAACCCAATCAATAGGAGACATATCCTTAGCAGAACGGATCAGCGAGATTATCTCCTCCACGCTAAGAAGTGGACGCATAGCAGACACAAGCTTTTCATTATCCACAGGCACGTAGGTAAAGGACTCCACCCGTGCGAGAGTGGGGCGAAGAATATAGTAGCAACGAGAAACGTCGCCAACAGACTCCTCCCTAATATCAACTATGGTCATGACGCCACCGGCGCCGTACATAATCTTATCTCCAATCTTGTGCATAAGCTTCACTCCAAAGTAGTTTTTACAATACTATTTTATCATAAATTCGGGGCAAATTCAAGAGAAATATTTCAAAAAAAATCAAAAAAGCTCTCTTTAACCCTCATTTCTTTCTAAAAAACTGTTTACAAAATCAAAATAATATGATAGAATATTATCGCCAAACAAATTTAATAAACAGTCTAAAGGTATTTTTTCTCTATGGGGATATTATACCCTTTTTTCGCATACACTTTTTTTCAGAGTCTTTCGGTAAAATCGCAGGAATTCTGGAAACAAGTGTGGTTTTGATACCTTTTACTGTTTAAATTTGTTTGGCGACAATTGAGGTCCTGCGTTTTTCGGTGCGCTGACTTCGGTTGGCGCACTTTTTGTTTTTACCGAAAAACAAACAAATTTAAGGAGAAAAGAAAATGAAAAAGTTTTTAGGTATCGCTCTTATGATACTTATGCTTGTCTTTACGCTCGCTTCCTGTGATATGGTAAAGGGTATGATCATCAAGCACGAAGTTACTTTCAGTCTTGACGGTGGCGTCGCAGGCGAAGGCTATACCGAAAGCGTGGAGATCGGAGACGGCAAGACTCTCACTCTTTCCACACCCACTCGCGAGGGATATAACTTCCTCGGCTGGTATTCGGGAGATACTAAGGTTACCGAAAGCACGCCCATCACCTCGGATATGACTCTTACTGCAAAATGGGAGATA